>CAZJJH010000090.1:0-6631 GCA_964546265.1 uncultured Candidatus Cloacimonadota bacterium | reverse complement strand
TTTAAGCAATACAGGTATAAACTGGAAGGGAGTTTAAATGGATTGGAACCGCTATATTACAGATTTTCTGAATAGGGTGAATTCTGCCCCGGAAGAGCTGCGAAATGAACTCATCGCTGAACTTGCCGAAAAACTCAGCCACTCTGAAACCGCTCAGGTAGAGCGGGACCGGTTTCTTTCCTACCTGCAAAATGCCAGCGACACCATTGCTGAAATGGATGCCGAGGGTGCCGTAATCTTTACAACTGATAACTGGCTCAGGCAATTGGGCTACGATCCGGCAGAAGTAAAAGGAAAAAGCCTCTTCGGCGAATATTTCCACCCGGAAGACGCCCCCGCTGCAGCGGAATATCTACAAAAGGTTTTTGACACCAAAAAGACTCAGACAGGCTTTGAATACCGTATCCGCAACAAAGCGGGTGAATACCGCTGGCACACGGCAAACCTTTCCCCTGTATTTAATGAATCGGGCAATGTATCCAGCATCATCGCGGTTGCCCGCAGCATTCACGATAGAAAAGTCGCTCAGCTGGAGCTGCAGAAACGGGAAACGCTCTACCGGCTTTTACTTAGCACAATGAGAGAGGGCGTGATCATGGTGGATAACAACGATGTTATCCAATATGTAAACCCCCGTTGTTGCGAAATGTTTGGTTACAAAAAGGAAGAAGTCCTCGGCAAAATTGGCTATGAGTGTTTTATACTTCAGGCAGATTGGCCCGTAATCCGCCGAAAAAACGAGCAAAGAAGGCAAGGCCTGGTGGACGACTATATCGTTCGCGGAAAAAGGCGGGACGGTCAAATCATCTGGCTTCGCATAAACGGCGCTCCGATGCGCAGTGAAGACGGCATAATTTTCGGTTCTGTGGGTCTGATGACCGATATTACTGAAAGCAAGAAGAACCTGGACGCCTTGCAGAAAAGCGAAAAGAAATTCCGGGATCTTTTTGAAAACTCCATGGCGGGAGTATTCCAATCCACTTTGGACGACAGATACATAAGTGTCAATAAACGCTTTGCCGGCATGTTTGGTTATGACAGCCCTCAGGAAATGATCGACTCCGTAAAAGACATCAAAGAGATATACCATCACCCGGAGGAACGTCAGAAGCTGAAAGAATTGCTTTTGCAAAATGGCATCGTGGAAAACTTTGAGGTTGCTTTAAAACGTAAGGATGGCTCCGTATTCTGGACTTCCCTCTCTGCCAGGTTGAACACCACCGATCAAGGTGTATCCGTGGTGGAGGGCGCCAATATCGACATCACCGAAAGCAAATCTTTGCGGGAGCAAATGATCTCCAGCCAGAGACTTGAGGCCATCGGCAAATTAGCGGGAGGCGTAGCGCACGATTTTAACAATCTGCTCACCATTATCTTGAGCTATTCCGAAGATATTCTGGAAGATCTCCCTAACCATAGTCCCTTGCGTGAGCCCGCCGAAGAAATTGTCAAAGCGGGATTGAGAGCTGCAAAACTAACCCGGCAGCTACTCGCCTTCAGCCAAAAACAAATCATCAACACCAAAGAGATGGATCTAAACGTTTTGGTAAACAATCTCAAGGGCATTTTTGTAAGGCTCCTGGGCGATGAAATTGCCCTGGAACTGAACCTTGGCCCGGACCTCCTGATGATAAAAGGAGATTCCGGTCAGATGGAACAAGCTCTGATCAATCTGGTGATAAATGCCAAAGAAGCCATGCCGGAGGGCGGCATCCTGAAAATTACGGTAAACAACTGCAAGATTACAAAAGCAGATCCGCTGTGGAATCTGGGACTTCACGCATCCGACTACGTGATTATCAGCGTTAGGGATTCCGGGATCGGCATGGATGCCAAGATTTTAAGCAAGATTTTTGAACCCTTTTTCAGCACCAAAGCGGACGCCCGAGGCTTAGGTCTCGCAACGGTCTGGGGAATAGTTCAGCAAAGCAAGGGCTACATCCGGGTGGACAGCGAACCCGGCAAAGGCACGGAAGTAAAGTTGTGGTTCCCTGCTGTTGCCGAAACCGAGGCACCTCGCGGGCTACGTTTTCAAAAACCCAATGAGGGTCAAAACGAGAGCATTTTAGTAGTAGAAGATGAAGCGGCACTATGTCAACTGATCAAGAAGATGCTTACAAACATCGGCTACCGCGTAAAAGCTACCCAGGATCCTTTGCAAGCATTAGGCTATTTCCGGGCAGGTGAAACTTATGACTTGTTATTAAGCGATATCATAATGCCCAAGATGAATGGCCGCCAACTGATTGAAGCAGTGAAAGAGATCAATCCCGAGCAGAAAGTTTTACTGATGTCCGGCTTTAGCGATGATGTATTGAGCCATACCAGCGGCACCCTCATTCCTTTTATACCAAAACCTTTTACTACAAACCAGATCGCTCCGGTTTTGCGACGTATCCTGATCCCCGCAAAAAAGCCCGCCCGTCTCATGATTCTGGTGAGATCCGATGAAGAGGAAATGCGTCGCTACATTCAGCGCTCTTGCCGCAAACGTGCAGTTCAATGCGATACCGCTACCGGTAGCACACACGCGCTGTCCTTACTGAAACAGCGCACTTACTCCATCATCGCTACAGAATTGGGTAAAAACTCCCGGATTTGCCTCGAAGACATCGCCGAGATCAGGAAGGCAGGATATTTTATGCCGATCGTTCTGTTGGCAAATCAGCTTAGTGAAGTAGATGCGGATCTTCTGGATAAGCTCAAGGTAAAGCTGCTTCACACCGAAAAAACAAATTACACAGAAATCATTGACTATCTGGAGCAATTAGTAACAGGCTGATTCCGAAATCTTGTTTTATCTGTAGCCATCCTTCAACACGTTTTAAAGTACTAGTGAGCTTATTGTTCCATACTTTGTGGCAATGGCTTTAAAACGCAAGATGGCCTTTAAGTTCCCCATAGGCTTTTACAATTCATTTGACATAATTAACTGGAAATTTTTCCTGAAACGAGAATAAAAATCCGTAAGGAACATCATATGAACAGAGTGAAAGTTTCGCAAAGGATCATGATTATAGCCCTTTTATTGCTTTGGGGCAATCTTTTTGCTGCCTGGCTGGAAAATATGCCTACCACGGTTTACCAACCCAATAATGAAGCCCTCAATTGTTTTGCCAGTGGCGATGAGTATCACAACTGGCTCCACGATAAGGATGGATATACCATCATCCGGGATACCTACAGTGGAGAATTGCGCTATGCTGAAAAAGCCGGAGATAGAGTAGTAGCCGGCAAATTGGTGGCCGGAAAGGATGACCCCCGCAGCGCTGGCCTTGAGCCAAATGTAAACATCAGTGAGGCAGAGTATAAGCTTGCCCGCGCCAACAAATTCCACTCGCCGGATCTTCGGGACGCTCCCACTACCGGCACCTTGAACAATCTGGTGGTATTTATCCGCTTCTCCGATGAAGCCGAATATGGCGAAAACCTCAGCCTTTACAACGGCTGGTTCAATTCCAACACCAGTTCGCTGAAGAACTACTTCAGCGAAGTCAGCTACAACCAGCTTACCGTGAATACCCATTTCTTCCCCAGTTCTGCAAATTCCTATGTGCTTTCCTGGCAGGACAGCCATCCCCGTTCCTATTATCAGCCTTACGATGCCACCACAAATCCCGGAGGCTATCAGAACGACACTCAGAGCCGGGATCGGGAGTTTACTCTGCTGCAGAATGCTTCTTACGGAGTAGAATCGGATATCCCCACCAATCTGAACATCGATGCAGATGGTGACGGCAGGGTGGACAACGTGGTCTTTATCGTAAAGGGAAGCGCGGGAGAGTGGAGCAGCCTGCTTTGGCCTCACCGCTGGTCCTTATGGGATCGCTATGTATATATCCGCGGCAAACGTGTTTACGATTTCAATTTCCAATTGCAAAACTTTTTAGTCTCCCAAAATGTGGGCGTCTTATGCCATGAATTCTACCACAGCCTGGGAGCTCCGGATCTATATCATTACAGCCATGATGGCATATCACCCGCCGGCTCCTGGGACCTGATGAACAGCAATACCAATCCACCGCAACACATGACCACCTATATGAAGATGAAATATGGCGGCTGGGTGGATAGCATCCCTACGCTTAGTGTGGACGGAGAATATAGCCTGAATCCGGTTACTTCTCAAACCGGACAGGCTTACAGAATAGATTCCAACGTAGCCGGGCAATATTATGTCCTGGAATTTCGCAAACAAAGCGGTACCTTCGAAAGCTCCATCCCGGAAAGCGGTATCATCATCTATAGAATTGACACTACCACCGGGATGAATGGCAATGCCGATGGTCCTCCGGATGAACTTTACATCTACCGCCCCGGTGGAACCACCACTTCCAATGGCAGTGTTTATGATGCCAACTTCAGTGCTGAAGCAGGACGCACCGCCATAAACAACACCACAAATCCCAGTCCCTTTTTGCAAGACGGCTCTGCCGGAAACCTGAAAGTATATAACATCGGCTCTGCCTCCGGCTCCACCATCAATTTCTCCAAAGGCGATCCCGAACCTGTGATCTGGGATTTTTCCCAGGCAGATTACCAGGAGAGTTTCGAGCAGAGCAGCTTCCCGGAAGGTTGGATAAATACGGTAAACACCGGAACTCATATGTTTGAGATTGTCAGCTCCGGAACATACCCTTCCTGCAATCCTTTTGATGGTAGCCGCATGCTGATGTATAATAGCTACAATGCTTTCACTGGTCACTCAGCCAGCTTAAACAGTCCGATCCTGCGCATTGGTGATCCCGATGGATTCGATTTTTCGCTGAAATTCAATATGTATCGCGATAGCGGCTATTCCTCAAACGCGGATCGCATCGAGGTGTTGCTGGCAGACCCCGCCGAACCGATCCAAAATGCCCAGATTCTGGGTACAATCCACCGCTCCAGCAGCTTAAGCCCGGCAGTTCCCACTAACGGCTGGTATAGCTATTCCTTCGATCTCGATATCCAGAGTCCTGGGGATTACTATCTGGTATTCAAAGCCACAAGCGCCTATGGCAACCGCATTTATCTGGATAACTTCCGCTTCGTGATGAATACCATAGTCCCATACACGCAGAATTTTGACACCCTTAGTGTACCGGAACTTCCCTTTGCCACAAAATCAATCCTAAACTCCAGCAGCACATCTGCCTATCTGAGAACTATCAGTTCCACCTTCTATTCCTACAGTCCGCCCAATGCCCTCGCCATGGCAAATGCTGCTGATCCCTCTGCCGAGCTTGTTTTCCAATGCCCCAGATTGCCGGGCAATCTTGGCATGTACAAAGCCCGCTTTTGGGCACGAGCCAGCGCAAATGGCTCCCTTATAGAAGTAGGCAGTACTGATGCTGACGATGTTTTCACTCCCATCACCACCCTTAGCCTTAGCAATGTTTACCGGCTTTATGAAGTCAATTTTGCCGGGCAGAACGAGGTGAATAGCCGCATTGCCTTCAAGCATGGCGTGAATGCCACCTACAGAACGATCTATTTAGACGATCTTGAGTTCCTGCAGATTCCGGATTACGATCTCAGCATAGTGCATTTCGATGTAGCTTCTACTGTTACCCTGGGCAATACCTTGCCCCTCAGCCTTGAAGTTCGCAATGTTGGCTTGCAAAGCCTTGCCAATTATCGGATTGGGGTTTACAATGCCGTCACCGATGAAGAATTGGGCTTTTGCTTACCGGGCACTTCCCTTGCCTCTGGCATGCATGCCACACATGAGCTAAGCCTCAATTTTAGCGAAGCCGGAAGCATCTCGCTTTATGCGGTAGTGACCCATGCACAGGATGCTATTCAGGCAAACAACAGCTCGCAGGTTGCCCCAGTAGCCATTTTGCCGGCAGACTTTGTTCAACACACGGTGGGAGAATCCTATCCGGATGACCTGCAAAACTATATGCCCTTCAATTTCTTCTATAAAAACAGCGTGGCAGAGAGCATCTACTATCCGGATGATGGCCTTAGCCCGGGCTCAACCGTCTATGCCATCAGCTATCCTTACGATTTTGTAAGCGAAATTCCACAGACTCCTTTGAAATTGTGGATCATGGAAACCACCGCAGAAGAGCTGGGATCCGGCTGGCTTGCCCCCCAGAACTATCAGCTTGCCTTCGATGGATATGTAAATATTCCAGCAGGTTCTGGCAATCTCATCATTCCCCTATCTGAACCGTTTGAGTATAACGGGGGAAATTTTGCCATCCGCACAAATCGCCCCTTGGATAGCATTTACTATTCCAGCTCAGATCGCTTTAGCCTGTTCGATAGCGGAAACCACCCAAATCGCAGCAGGAGATTGAATTCTGATGCCACCGAATACGATCCCCTGGCTCCTTCAGCAATCGGAACGGCATCTGCTCTCGCCCCCAAAATAAGCCTGTTGTGCAGCCCGTCGTCTGTGGAATTCATCAATCTCAGCACTCTTGCCCTTAACACTCCGTTGCATGCAGTAGCTTATTCAGAAACGGAACTTGTGGTGCAGATTAAAAATGCCGGAAATACCGCTGTGCAAGAGTTCACGATCCAAATTCATCAGGCGGCAGATGATTCTGTAATCTATACAAACACCTACAGCATGGAACTTTTAGCCGATGCTCAGCTCCATCTGCAACTTCCTCTTACCTTTACAGAGCCGGGCATA
>CAZJJH010000089.1:0-6636 GCA_964546265.1 uncultured Candidatus Cloacimonadota bacterium | reverse complement strand
AATCCCAATATCGCTTTACGCACTATGCGGCTGGGCAGATTTCGCTTGAGATCCAGCAGGCAAGATTTGCTGAGCACGACGATCTCATCCGCTTTTGTAAATACATAACGCAATAAACTGCGAGAACCCAGCCAATCTTCGTGAGGCATGATGTTGTGAGCTAAGATCACTTTTTTGCCGTGCTTTATTTTGGCAAGCACCTTAGCATAAGCAAGCGCGAAAAATGGCAGCCACCAAGATACGATTGTGATATCCGGCGCGAAAGCATTGATTGCAGAGGCAGTTTTGCTAAAGGTAAAAGGCTGGTATGGTGTCAGGATACGGATATTGGGCAGCGTAGTTTCGATCTTTTCTTCCTGTTTTCCGGCGGGGAACAGCAGTGTGGGATATTGTTTTTTGAAATTGAAGAAACAAACGTCGTGTCCCTGCCGTTGCATTTCATTGGCAAGATGGCTGGCAAACATTGAAATACCGCCCCGAAAGGGAGGGGCGGGCCCCAGAAAAGCTACTCTCATGATTACTCCATGTTCTGAGATTGCGAGAAAAACCTTCGCACCAAATCAGGATCCTTGTATTTTCCAAACAAAGCCATCAGCTTCAGTCTCACTTTAACACCCTTCAAGTCTCCGGCAAGAATCGCTCCCAGATCTCTGAGGTGCTTTCCACCACCATCATAGCCATATTCCGGCAATACTCTTCCGGTATGGGTTCTTGAGGCAATGGCAACGATTATATCCTGGTCTATTGCCTGCTGGATGTGAGGCAACAGGTCTTTGGGTAAATTACCGCGTCCAAAAGCCTCTATTACGATGCCCCTAGCTCCGCTTTCTATGCTGCAATCTATGAATTTCCCTTCCATTCCGCTTACTGCTTTTATCAAATCCACATTGGTATCGATCTCCTCTGTCCATACGTTTTCTCGATACAAGCTGGCTCTGTGATACACAATGCTATCGGGATCCACGATGCCGAGCGGACCCAGGCCGGGGCTGGTAAAAGCGTCCACTTTGCCGGAATCGGATTTCACCACATCCCGGGCTGTGTGTATCTCATCGTTCATTACCACTAATACGCCCTTATCGAAGCTTTCGTGATTGCCGGCTACCCGCACACTACCAATAATATTGCGGGGACCGTCGAGTCCCAGATCACTCCCACTGCGCATAGCAGCAGTGAAGACCACGGGTTTCCTGGTGGTAAGCAGCAGATCAGCCATAAACGCGCTTTCCTCCAGGGTATCTGTACCATGAGTTACCACGATGCCATCATATGCCAAAATCTTTGTGTCTATTAGCTTTGCCAGGCTAAACATCATCTGAGGTGTCATGTATGGACTTGGAATATTCAGGTAATCCATCACTTCAACATGTGCTACGCCCTCAAGCTGGGGAAATTGAGCAAGAAAATCTGCCAGCTCTGAGGTAGGCACTACTCCGAGGTTGCCAACACTTTTCATGGAGATGGTACCACCGGTCATTATCAGCAATATCTTCTTCATTGTGTTCCCTCGTAAGGGATGGGGTCTTGCAGCCCAGCGCTTTGGAATGCCCTTAATCTCAATTTACAGCTGGGGCAAGTGCCACAGGCTTTTTCCTCGCTGAAATAGCAACTCCAAGAGAGATGAAACGGGGCAGAAAGCTCCTTGCCTCTTAATACGATTTCTGCTTTGTTCATATTCAAGACCGGAGTTCGAATCTGGACATCATTGTGGATTGTGCCCTCTCGAATAAGCTGCTGCATCGCAGCGAAAAAACTCTGCCGGCAATCCGGATATCCGGAGCTATCCTCTTCCACTGCACCAATATAAATGCGTCTGGCTGATATTACTTCTGCCCAGGCTACTGCAGCGCACAGCATGGTCGCATTGCGAAAAGGAACATATGTATTGGGTATTTCTCCGTTTTCGTTAAGTTTGATCGATGGGTCAGTAAGGGCGGAACCGCCGATTTCTGCCAGCCACGCGTAGTTCACTGTTTTGCTTTGGGCAGCATGATAATACGCTGCAATTTGCTCAAAACACCACTTTTCCTTGTTTTGAGTGCGCTGACCATATGAGAAGTGCAGAAAATACAATTCTTCACATTCTTCAGCCGCTATGGCAGCAGAAACCAGAGAATCCATTCCTCCACTCAGTAATACTATCGCTCTCGTCATCTTGCATCCTGTAATCAATTGTTTTTTCAAGATTAAAGTAACTGCCTTTTGTGTCAAGCACAAAGCATTGATTGTGCTTGACGAAACCGGGCATCTTTCATAGTTTGCACCGAATAACAGTTTTAGAGGTAGATATGAGATACGATGTAATTATAATTGGCGGAGGTCCTGCCGGACTTAGCGCAGCTATATATAGCGCCAGAGGCGGCTTGAGAACAGCTATTTTCGAAAAAGGCATGATCGGCGGACAGATCACGGTTACGGACGAAGTGGAAAACTATCCCGGCTTTGAAGAATCCTTAAGCGGATTTGAGCTCACTGCTAAGATGCAGGCACAGGCAGAACGATTTGGGGCAAAGATCATCGAAGAGGAAATCATAGCTATGGGCATGGAAGGCCTGTGCAAGGTGATCGAGACTGACCGTGGAAAGTATCGGGCAAAAAGCGTGATAATCTGCACTGGCGCCCATCCCCGTCGTTTGAACGTGCCCGGAGAAGAACGCCTTACCGGACGTGGAGTAAGCTATTGTGCCACATGTGATGGGGCTTTATATCGCGATAAAGTGGTTGCAGTAATCGGCGGAGGAGACAGTGCAATAGAAGAAGGGATATTCCTTAGCCGCTTTGCCCGCAAGGTTATAGTAGTGCATCGCAGAGACGAATTACGAGCCCAAAAGATCATCCAGGAACGAGCTTTCAAAAACCCCAAAATGGAGTTCATATGGAATACCGTAGTGCAGGAAATTCACGGCGAGAGCAAGGTAAGCAAATTGGAACTGGTGAATCGCCAGACCAAGGAAATTTCGATGCTACCTGTGGATGGAGTTTTTATATATGTGGGCATCCTGCCCAATAATGAGCTGCTGGAATCACGCATCGAGCTGGATAACGCAGGTTTTGTGCTGACCGACGAATATATGCATACCAATGTCCCCGGTATATACGCCGCAGGAGATATTCGTCATACGGTTTTACGCCAGGTAGTAACAGCTACTTCTGATGGAGCAATAGCCGCCTGGAGCGCAGAGAAATGGATCATCGAAAACTACGATGCTCTTGAGGTGGAAAGTGCCAAGCAGTAAAGATATACGCAGACAGTTCATTGAGTTTTTTACCGAGCGCGATCACGCCTTTGTGCACTCCTCTCCGGTAGTTCCCCAAAATGATCCTACCTTGCTTTTTGCCAATGCCGGCATGAACCAGTTTAAAAGCATCTTCTTGGGTAATAAAGATGCCGATGTTGCCCGGGCGGTCAATTCTCAAAAATGCATCCGCGCCGGAGGCAAGCACAACGATCTCGAGGAAGTCGGCAAAGATGGCTATCATCATACTTTTTTTGAGATGCTAGGCAATTGGAGCTTTGGAGATTATTACAAAAAAGAAGCCATCTCCTGGGCTTGGGAGCTGCTGACTGAGACTTGGAAATTGGATAAAAAGCTACTTTATGCCACAGTGCACGACAGCGACGATGAAGCGCGTCGATTGTGGCAAGAACTTACAGACATTGATCCGGAGCATATATCTTTTCACGGAGATAAGGATAACTTCTGGGAAATGGGCGATACCGGGCCCTGCGGTCCTTGCTCAGAGATTCACATCGATCGCGGTCTTGAGCATTGCAATAAACAAGGTGTAGAAGGTCATGTGTGTGCCGTTAATGGAGATTGCAATCGCTACATCGAGCTTTGGAACCTGGTCTTTATTCAATATAACCGTCAGGAAGATCGTTCTCTGATTCCGCTCAAGCAACGCTTTGTAGATACCGGTGCCGGTTTGGAGCGCATCGCCCAGGTCTTACAAGAAAAAAATAGCAATTATGAGACTGATCTCTTTATGCCAATCATCAGGAGTATCGAAGAGCTTTCCAAAGTCCCTTACAGCCAGGAGAGCGGGATGAGCCACAGAGTTATTGCGGATCATATTCGTTGCCTCTGTTTTGCTCTGGCTGATGGAGGATTCCCCTCCAATGAAGGTCGCGGTTACGTATTGCGTCGGATTCTGCGCCGAGCCGCCCGCCACGGCAGACTGCTGGGCTTCGCCGAGCCATTCCTCTTTGCTCTGGTAGATACCGTCGTGCAGATTATGGGACACCATTTCCAGGAACTCAAGGGCAAAGAGTCTTACATCAAGATGGTGATAAAAGCCGAGGAAGAACGCTTCAATAAAACCCTGGATACCGGCTTGCAAAAATTTGATGAGATATGCAATAAACTAAGGGGCAACAGCATCGATGCCAAGGATGCATTTATGCTTTACGACACTTATGGTTTTCCCTTGGATCTTACGATCATGCTGGCTGCTGAGAAGGGCCTCGAGGTGGATCAATCTGGCTTTGAGATAGAAATGGAAGCCCAGCGCGATCGTGCCCGCAAAGCCTCAAGATTTGGCAGCGGCGCAAAGGAGGAAGATTGGGTCGTGCTTGCCGAGCCGCAACCGACAGTTTTCAGCGGTTATGATAAACACCGGGACACATCTTCAATTCAACGATACAGCATCGCTGAGGATCAGACTGTTGCACTTCAATTGGCAAGAACTCCTTTCTATGCCGAAAGTGGAGGACAAGTAGCGGATATCGGCAGGATCTACAACGACGACTGTGAATTCATCGTACACGATGTCAGAAAGATTGACGATGCCTATATCCATTACGCCAGTCTGAAGCACGGCATAATTTCCGCAAAGCCGCTCACATTGGAGATCGATCCTGGTCACCGGGCTGATATTACCAGAAATCATACGGCTACTCATATCTTACACAAAGCCTTACGGTCTGTTTTGGGGGACCATGTGCAGCAGAAAGGCTCTTTAGTCCATCCGGATTATTTGCGCTTTGATTTTACTCATTTCAAGGCTCTCTCTCCTAATGAGATTCACGCAGTGGAATACTTGGTCAACGAAGCCATTCTTGCCAATATGAAAGTATCGACCAGTATCCAAAGCGTAGAATCAGCCCGGGCAGAAGGCGCAACCGCACTGTTTGGAGAGAAGTATAGTGACGAAGTGCGAGTGGTATCTATTGATAATTATTCCAAAGAGCTTTGCGGCGGTACTCATGCCTCTGCCAGCGGGGATCTGGGAATGTTCAAGATTGTATCCGAGGGCTCAACTGCTGCCGGGATCCGGCGTATTGAAGCCGTTACCGGTCGTGCCGCGCTGGATTACGTTACAGACCTGCATAAATCCCTGTCCAAGGTAGCGGAAATCCTTTCGTGCCCTGTGAATATGATAGAGCAGAAGCTGGAAGCGCAGAAAGCTCAGGTCCATGCCCTGGAGCATGAGTTGAAATCTCTAATGGAACAGCAGAGCCTTTCTCTGATCGACAGCCTACTGGCTCAGGCTAAAGATCTGGGGGATTTCAAGCTCGTTGTTACCGAATTACCGGAAGGAAGCGATCTTAAGCTGTTCTCGGAAACTCTGCGAGAAAAACTCAAACAAGAGATTGCCATAATATTCTGTAACAAAGGAGATAAGGTATCTATACTAACAGTAGTTTCTCAAGAACTGCTTCCTAAATATAATGCCGGTAAAATCGTTTCATCAATAGCAGCAATGCTTGGTGGCAAGGGTGGTGGTAGACCGGATAGCGCTATGGCAGGAGCGCCAAAGCCCCAAGATCTGGCTTCCGTGATTACCCGTCTGCCGGAACTCATCCAGCAGAGCCAATGAAGATCCTGATCCTGCGCCTCAGTTCTTTGGGCGATATCATTCTCACCCAGCCTATTGCGGCATGGTTGAGGCACAGGTATCCTGAGGCACAGATAGACTTTGTGATAAAAGAGCAGTTTAGCGAGCTCGTGAGCCTGATGGCTTGCGGGCTCAATCCTGTTAGTTACAAAAAATCCCTTGCCTTCCACAGATATCTCAGGCGTCAACGTTACGATCTGATCCTGGATTTGCACGGCAAGCTCTCAAGTTTGCTGATCCTTTTGGCGGCATGGCCCCAGAGATACGCCATTTATAACAAAGCCATTCGCAAGCGCAGACAGATCGTGGGGGGAAATCGAACTCTCAGGATAGAAAGTACAGTAGATCTCTATAAAAGTGCGCTGGATAAATTGTTTCCGGATGTATCGCTTGCTGTACCTCGCTTGGTGGCTCCCAAAGATGTCTTTTTGCCGCCTCTACCCAAATCAAAGAAACTAATCGCCATATTTCCCGGAGCAGCTCATGAAACAAAGAGATATCCTGCTAAATATTATAAAGAGCTTATTAAAGCAAGCCCTAATTATTATCAATATATAATATTAGGATCACCAGAGGAGCAAGATTTGGCTTGCTACATAGCCCGGGGTAGCTCGGCATTGAACCTCTGCGCTAAACTAAAGCTTGGTGAATTGCTTGCATTGGTAGACGGTTGCGATTGGGTAATTTCCTCAGATAGCGGACCCATGCACATTGCCGCTGCCCTGCAAAAAAAACAGATAGCAATTTTTGGCGCAACTCATCCCCGGCTTGGCTTTGCTCCGCAAAATCCCCATGCCC
>CAZJJH010000088.1:0-6663 GCA_964546265.1 uncultured Candidatus Cloacimonadota bacterium | reverse complement strand
AAGTCCAGCACGATAACTCTTAACGCTTAACGCTTAACCCATAACGCTTAACCCATAACGCATAACGCATAACCCATAACCCATAACCCATAACCCATCAGGTATATCATTCCCATCAGTTCAATCTGTTACTTCCACATTCCCTAAAACCCTAAAACTTCATATCCCTAAAACCCTAAAACTTCATATCCTATCCCGTTCCCCACTACATTATCGGCACTTCAGCACACTTTCATCGCTGGCTGCTCCCATGCCCACAGCACTATCTTAGGACGAAATCTCCGCAAAGACAAGCTGATGTATCCCGCATCATGCAGGAAAGGCTTGACTAAATACTATCTTTCCCAGAGCTTGAACAACTGATTTCTAAAACATAATAAGGAGTTCCCCATGTTACCAGGCGGAAAGAATATGAATCAACTCATGAAGCAAGCACAGAAGATGCAGGCTGAAATGATGAAATCCCAGCAAGAGCTGGAAAGTAAAGTGTTTGAAGCCTCCTCCGGCGGCGGAATGGTGAAGATCGGCATGACCGGTTCCTATGAAGTAAAAAGCATCAAGATCGATCCCGAAGCGGTGGATCCCGAAGATGTGGAAATGCTGGAAGATCTAATTCTCGCAGCACTTCAAGAAGCTCATAAACAGGTTGCAGAAGCCAGTAGCGATGTGATGGGAAAGCTTACCGGTGGCATGAAGATCCCCGGCCTCTTTTAAAACAGAATGTACATCAGTGAAAATCTGGAAAAACTGGTAGAAAGCCTCGCCCGCTTTCCAGGCATCGGCAAGAAAACAGCACAGCGCCTGGCTTGGCACCTCTTGGGACAGGATAAAAGTTTCGCTCTGGAGCTGGTAGAAATTATCAAAACTACCGTGGAATCCTTCCAACCCTGCTCCCAGTGCTTGATGCTTTCCGAAAGCGATCCCTGCCCGATCTGCTCCTCAAATGATCGCAATCGCGAACAGCTTTGCATCGTGGAACACAGCGCGGATATCCAGATAATTGAAAACATGAATGAGTATCACGGTCTCTACTTCGTTTTGGGACATCTACTCTCTCCCATCGATGGTTTTGGACCCCGCGAAATCAATGCAGAAAGTTTGAAACAACGCATCCTGGAGCTTAGCCCCAAGGAGATAATCCTGGCGCTGAAGCCTTCCTCCGAAGGTGAAGCCACCATTCACTTCATCTGGGAAATTTTCAAAGATAGCGGGATCCGCATTACCCGGCTCTCCACCGGTCTACCCTTTGGCGGAGACCTGGAATATAGCAGCAGCAACACCCTACGCAGTGCCTGGACCAGGCGCTTCAATGTATAAGAGACCATGTTTACCGGAATCATCGAAGCCACATCCCCCATCCTCGGCATCAGCAGCCAGAGCGGTAGCAAATACCTCAAGATAAGCCGTCCGACAGCTTTTTCTGATCTAAAGATCGGTTCCTCCATCGCCTGCAACGGCATCTGCCTTACGGTTTTGGAGCATGACGATAAGACCTTCACTGTTCAAGTGATGAACGAAACCCTATCCAAAAGCAGCGCCGGAAGCTGGCGCAATGGCGAAATCCTGAATCTGGAGCGCGCGCTGAAGCTGGGCGACCGCCTGGATGGACATTGGGTTCTGGGGCACATCGACCGCGCGGTGAAGTTCTTACGCAAAGAGCAACGCGGCAATACCTGGTACTTTCATTATGAACTTTTTGCCGGTGATCGCCAGTTGCTGATCCCGCAAGGCTCCATCGCTATTAATGGCGTCAGTCTTACAGTCGCCTTACTTACGAACCGGGATTTTAGCATTGCTTTGATCGAACACAGTCTTCAAAATAGCAATCTGCCTTTGGTGCAGCCAGGCGGCTTGGTGAATCTGGAATACGACGCCTTGGGTAAATATATCCTCAGGAGAGATTTATGAGATATATCATGAATATGGCTCTGGTATGTATGCTGTTCATGGTAATGGCATGCGGCAGCAAGCGCAATCCCACCGGAGGTGACGCCGATACTCAGAAACCCACTGTAGTTTCCAGTTCTCCGGCGGAATTTGGCGAGATTACAGACAACACGATTGAAATCGATTTTTCCAAAGCGATGGATAAGGCTTCAATCCCCAATGCCATATATTTTTACCCTCCCATTACCGATACCAGGTTTTCTTTGAGCCGGGCAACGCTTAAGATCGATATTCGCGAAGAACTGAAGCAGGATTCTTTTTACTATGTGATTCTTAGCTCACGGCTCAAAGATCTGCGAGGCAATGCTTTGGATAAAGAACACACTCTGGTATATCGTAATGGCAATCCCCCCGTAGCAAGCCTTTCCGGTTTGATCACTTATGAAAATCCCGCGGACATGGAAGCGAAAGTGCGCTACTCTCTGTTTTCGGCAGATTCCCTGCTGGTGATGATGGATGAGTTTTCCGGAAGCAGCTACCAAATTTCCAGCCTGAATCCTGCAGAGTATAAACTGCGCGCTTATATCGATAAAAACCTGAACGGGCGCTATGATACCAGTGTCGAACCCTTCTTTGAAAAAGGTTTTTCGGCAATCGAGCACGGCACAATGGATATAACAATGGCATATATTGATACCACGATGGCGCAAATCCGCCGCGTGAGTCAGCTTTCTCTTCAAGAATTGGAGATTGAGCTTAGTGAAGCCATCCAAAGTCTGGAATATGTGGAAATAGTAGATCCCGAAAGCGAAGCGGAACTTACTATCCTGCGCCGCTTTCTGAATAGAGATCGCCTTTACCTGCTCACAGCCAAACCGGACACCCTTTCCTACACGATACGCATGCGCAACATGGTGGATGAAAAAGGCAACCAAAGCCCCCTTAGCGGCTTGAACTACAAGCCAAAACAGAGCATAAGTGATGCTCCGCTACGACTGCTTTCGATCTCCCCCCGCAACGGCGCTACAGTCTCCAGTCTTCAGCCGGAAATCACCTTGGAGTTTTCCCGCATCGTAAGCCCGGATAACTTAAAACTCAGCTTGCTTGCCTCAGATGATAATGCAGAAGCAGAGTGGGAAATCGTACAAAACATGGGTAGAAAAATCACGATTCGCCCCACAGAAAAGCTGAGCAACTACCGTTCCTACCAAATCCTGATCGAAAAAGATACTCAAGATTTTGCCGGAAACACCCTGGAAAGTAACCGGGAATCCGTGTTTCTGCCTATAAAACGTTAATGGAGATACAGATATGAAGATAATCCAGATCGTGGGTGCACGTCCCCAATTTGTGAAACTGGCACCACTATCGCGTGTGATTCGCGCTGCCGGTCATGATGAACTCATCATCCACAGTGGACAACATTATGATATTCAGATGAATGAAGTATTTTTCAGAGATATGGAGATTCCTGCGCCGGACTATAACCTGAGCGTAGGCTCTGGCTCTCAGGGCGTACAAACCGGAGAAATTCTGGCTTTGGTAGAACCGATCCTCCAGAAGCAAAAGCCAGACCTGGTAATCGTTTATGGCGATACCAATACAACCCTGGCAGGAGCACTGGCAGCCGTAAAGCTGGGCATTAAAACCGCCCACGTGGAAGCATGCCTCAGAAGCTTTAATCGCTCTATGCCGGAAGAAATCAATCGCATTGTAACCGACCATATTTCGGACATGCTGCTAGCACCCACTCAGAAAGCCATGGAAAATGCCGCCAATGAAGGCTTAAAGGATAAATGCCGCCTCGTGGGCGATATTATGGTGGATTCTCTGGCTTTTGGCATCACTAAAGCCAGGAGTGATTCTAACATATTGAAAGTGCTGAAGATCAATGCGGAAGAACCCTTTTTCCTCCTTACCCTGCACCGTCCCTACAACGTCGATGATCCGGACAAACTGGGGCACATCCTCAGTTCTTTGGATACGCTGGATACCCGCATCATATTCCCGGTACATCCGCGTACCCGAAAAATTCTGCAAAGCCTCTCGGATAAACAGTTTAAATGTATCAATTTCATCGCGCCACAAGCCTATCTGGATTTTCTGATGCTGATGGATAACTGTAGCATGATGCTCTCCGATAGCGGCGGCATCCAAAAAGAAGCCTATATCCTAAAAAAACGCTGTGTGACCCTGCGCCCGGAAACCGAATGGGTGGAGACGGTTGAAAGCGGCTGGAATATGCTGCTTCCTCCGGAAGACCATAGCTTCCCTGAGGCTATCAGAGACTTCGAAGAACCCACCTTACATCCCGATATCTTCGGGCAGCAGGTAGCGCAAAGAATGCTGGAAGTGCTGGTGAAAGGGTAAACTTTCCCACTTTCGGCTCAAACTATCATGCCATCGTTCAAATGAATGATCTGTTCGGCGTACCCTGCGTATTTGTCATCATGAGTTACCATCACGATCGTGCGGCCGCTTTTGTGTAAATCCATCAACAGCTGCATTACTTCTTCGCCATTATGGCTATCCAGATTGCCGGTAGGCTCATCGGCAAGGATCAGCTGAGGATCATTGATCACACAGCGGGCAAGACCTACTCGCTGTTGTTGGCCTCCCGAAAGCTGATAAGGAAAGTGATCCTTTCGGCCTTCAATTCCCAGTTGCTGAAGCATTGCCATCACTTTATTGCGTCGTTCATTACTGCTGACTCTTTCATATAAAAGGGGCAATTCCACATTTTCGAATACCGAAAGCGATCCAATGAGATTGAACTTCTGAAAGAGAAAGCCAATGGTCTTTCGGCGCAGCCTGTTACGTTCCTTTTCGTAAAGCTGAATCACATTCTGTCCATTGATCAATAGCTCGCCCTTGCTGGGCTTGTCCATCAACCCCAGGATGTTCAACAGGGTAGTTTTCCCGCATCCGGAGGGACCTTTGATGGCGATGAAGCTGCCTTCTGGAATGTGAAGATTGATGTCGTTGAGCGCGGTGGTTTCGATCGTGTCTGTACGATATATCTTAGTCAAATCCTTTAGTTCTATCATGGTTTTGCTCCCTAATCTGCTTGTAAGTATTGGTTTGCGTCTGCCTTGAAGGCTTTAATAATGCTTAGGCACAATGGTATGAATACAACCAGTGCCATCACAATTGCCGCCATCGGATATGCCCATAGCCTTGCTGCTGAACGCAATGCGTGCTTAGAAGCATAAAGCCGGTTAAGATTGTTTGCCAGATACATCCCCACAAGAACGGAACCGATATAGAGATAGCAATACTTCTTGGTATAAAAGCGGATCAAATCGATCAGCTCTGCCCCACACACCTTGCGGATGCTGATGTCCTTCATTTGCGCATGGATACTGGCTGAACTAACCGCGTAGATACCCATGACTGCAATCAACACTACAAAAATGGCTGAGAACAGACTGATGTCTTTTTGAGCTTTATCCTGCGCATAAAACTCTGCTTGAGCAAGCTCAATCTCAGAAGCAGAATAGCCAAAAACACCGCTGCCCGCAGCATCGGCAAACAGCGCACTCAGAGCAGGCAAAACTTCCTGTTTCCGACCCTCCTGCCAGCTGATCTGATAATACTTGATCACGTATGGCTTAAGAATCGTGATCAATGGGATCATTTCATTGTATGTGGAGAAAAACCTACTATCTTCCACCACGGCTACCACCTCATACCAGTTTGTCTCATCTTCATCGCCAGCCATCCTAAGCCTGCTTCCCAAAGGATTTGCTAGATACTTTTTGGCAAAGCTCTGATTCACTACAACTTGAGATGCTGAAGCTTCCTCAGGGATGCTTCCGGATAACAATTTGATCTCTCTGGTCTCAAAGAAATCCGGCATGGTGCTGCTTAGATACGAAGATACCGGGCTTTCCATATTGCCATCAGCCAGATATATCTGGACTTCATGTAAGCCATTTTGATCATCAAGGCTTTGGCTAACCAAGCTAAAGTTGCTGACGCTTTCTTTCGTTACTCCCGGTATCTCACGAATCCTTTTCCTTAAGAGTCTGGAGTCATAGTAGTTCTGCCGGCCTTCATCATTGATTGTGAGATATTTGTATTGAATTGTGTTCTTATTGTCCCATCCCCAATCCATATTTCTGATAAAGCTGTAATGTAGGGCCATCGATAAGGCCAGTGTGATAAAGACAAAGCTTATGATCATCTGACCAAAGAGCAGAAGCGTTGTCCCACGGTTCGTATGGATGCTATGCCGGGCATTCTTTTCCAATAACACTCCCGAATAGCGAAAGCTCATGATCAAGGCGGATACTATAGCCAGCGTAAACAAAGCTAACAGAGTGGAAGAAACAAAGGGTAAGGTTAATAAACCATAACTACTTACGTCAATCTGAATCAATGCGCTGAAAAGCCCCAAGCTGGCCATTTGTAAAGCAACACCAATAATTAGCGACAGAGCAAAATAGCTACTATACTCGCAGAATAGCTGATACCATAGCTCTATCCTGCCGGCTCCCACAGCACGCCTGAAATAGAACTCATCAGCGCGCTTTTTCCAGGCTAGACCAATAATGATCAGAAAATTGGCTAACGCACTCAGCAGCATCATGATGGAAAGCAACAGGATCATGTATACGCCCGTGATTGACATCGTCTGAGTATCATCTTTCAAGCCGGTCATGAAGTGTATCTTGCTTATCGGGTCAAGATGTACTTGCAATTGGCCTTTTTGACCAATTATCGAGCGATGTCGTTCCAAGGTCTCATTCAGCTTGCTTTGAACAATCTTAAGGT
>CAZJJH010000087.1:2996-6715 GCA_964546265.1 uncultured Candidatus Cloacimonadota bacterium | reverse complement strand
ATGCAAGGGCAGCTCCCAGGCTCTGCCAAATAGGGATGAAGAGGAAATTTAGTGCGATATTCAGCAGGAGGCAAAACAAAGATATGCGCAGATGCACTTTTGGCCTGCCGGTGGTAAAATACCAGACAGAACTTATTTTTGGTAAGCAAGCAAAGAGAATTCCCGGTAGAAGCACCAGCATCAACGCCGTGGCAGGAGAGTAGGGCTTGCCATACACAAATGGAATCAGAAAGCTTCCCGGGATGCCAACCAGACACAACACCAGACAGATAGACATACTCATCCGGATTGTGCGGCTAAAGGTGTGCCTGCCATCGTCTTGTTCACCAAGATTATACAGCCTTCCAACTAAAGCTCCGCTCACGGAAATCGGTAGCAGAAACAGCAATTCGGCGATAGTAACAGCGATGCTGTAGATCCCCAGGTCAGCACTGCCCAGGTACTGTTTGATCATAATCTGATCTGCCCGGTAGTGTAAGAAGGTAAAGAGCGTGGCTGCCCAGGCCACAGTACCGTAAGAAAGCTCCGCTTTCAGCACCGGGATAAAGATACCAAAGCTGAAGCTTTCTTTTAGCTTGATCTGGATCAGAATAAACCAGAGTAGCAAGGCCAACACGGTGATGGCGAAGAAATTATTCACGTTCAGCATGCCCCAGAGCCAGAGCACGAGGATGCAAGCGCTTTTTAGAAAGAAAGAGATCAGCCCGATATTATTGTTCAGGATAATGCGCTCATCCCCGGTTAGCCAGGCTTGATGGTGTCCGATAAAAAGATACGAGATGCTTAGCGCGAGTCCCCCGATCACCATCGGCCAGCCATACGCCGGTAACAGCAAATTCAGCGAGCGCAAGAATACTACCAGGATCACATAAAACAGAGATAACAAAATGAGGAAATTTACATTCGTGCTATACACAGCCATTCTTTCAAAACCGCTTTTCTTCTGGAAGAAGGAAACCGCAGAAGTAATGCCCCAGTGCCCGAAGTTGCCCAACAAAGTGAAGATCAGGATTAGATAGGCGATGTATCCCTGTCCCGATGGCCCCAATGCTCTTGCCACCACAATCCCGGTTAGCATCCCGAATGATATTTTCAGGATTTGAGTAAAGAGATTGTGCCCGATGTTTCTGGCGTAGCCCATCAGTATTAGAAGATCTCGCCTTGCTCTGCTATAGGGCTCAATCCCAAGTGTTTATATGCCTTGAAGGTTACTTTTCTGCCCTGTGTGGTACGTTCCAGAAATCCCTGTTGAACCAGATAGGGCTCGAAGATTTCTTCGATAGTACCGGCATCCTCACCGATGGCGGTGGCGATGGTTTTGATACCCACGGGACCGCCCCGATAGTTCCCGATGATGGTGCCCAGGATACGTTTATCCATTTCATCCAATCCGGCATGATCCACTTGCAGCATAGATAGGGCAGAGAGGGCGATATCCAGAGTAATGGTGCCGTTGCCGCGGATCTGCGCGTAATCCCTCACCCGTCTCAGCAGGCGATTGGCGATGCGGGGAGTTCCCCGGCTGCGGCGGGCGAGTTCCTTCACCCCATCTTCTTCAGCCGGCACATCCAATAGTTTGGCAGAGCGCTTGATGATGCTCTCTATGGAAGCTTGGTCATAATAATCCAGCCGTAAAACGATACCAAAGCGATCTCGCAGAGGCGGAGTCAGCAAGCCTGCCCTAGTAGTCGCACCGATCAAAGTAAATGGTTCGATGGGGATCTTTAAGGTGCGAGACGAGGGCCCGCTATCCAGGATAATCTCCATCTCATAATCTTCCATGGCAGGGTAGATGTATTCTTCGATGACATGGCTGAGACGGTGTATTTCGTCGATAAAAAGGGCTTCATTGCGTCCCAGATTAGTCAGGATTCCAGCCAGATCGGAAGGTTTTTCGATCACCGGTCCGCTGGAGACAGTGATGTTAACTCCCATTTCGCGTGCGATGATGGACGCCAGAGTAGTTTTCCCCAGGCCGGGAGGACCGTAAAACAGCACGTGATCCAGGGGTTCGCCTCTCAGTTTAGCGGCTTGAATGCTAATATCCAGCTGTTCCTTGATATGATCCTGACCCACAAATTCTTTCAGATGCCGGGGCCGCAAAGCGCGATCAATATCTGTATCTTCAGTTTGCAAAGAGGGGTTGTTGATTCGTTCCAGCATACTATTTTTGGGAATACGGAGGTATGATCAGGGGCTCATCCAGTTTCTTGATCAAGTTGGTACCTTCGGGAATCTCCAACTTCCAGCCCTTGCTTTCTCCACTTTCTTTGTGAGTTAGTGCCAGATGCAGGATATCTCCGGCTTCCCACTGCCGCTTAAAATTACCCAATTGCACCGTAACGATCACCATTTTGGGAAACTGCTTATCGTCGCCCACTTCTTTAATTCCGATTGTGTGGATGGGATGCTCTTCTGTGGAAATCACCTCATCCGGATTTGCCTGCATCCATGCCCGTAAAGTATATTCCTGCGCGCTATGTTTATCCACGCAGGTCACAAAGGGATTGGAGCCATTTTCCAAAACGAGCCGTTGGACATAAACTCTGGGGATCGTAATCGCCAAAAGCGGAATAGTTAGCAATAATACACTTATCAAACTTAAAGTCTTCTTCATTTTTCCTCCACTCAGTGCAGGTTTCCCAACACTTTTCTGATTTGCAGGTGCCACACCATCCAGGCCGCTTCCCAAACGATGTGTTTACTCATTTTGGATACTCCGTTGATGCGCTCAGTAAAAATAATGGGGATTTCTTTGATGCGGAAGCCTCGGGTCCATGCGCGGAAGTTCATTTCGATCTGAAAAGCATAACCATCGGAGAGGATTTTATCCAGATTGATACTTTCCAATACCCTGCGGTTGAAACACTTGAATCCACCGGTGGGATCCTTGATGGGCATGGAAGTAATGATTCTCACGTATTTGGAGGCAAAATAGCTGATGAGCAGGCGCTTAAATGGCCAATTTACGATGTTTACTCCATTGGAATAGCGGGAACCGATAACCAGGTCATAGTTCTTTGCCTCTTCCAAAAGCCGGGGTACGTCCTTGGGATTGTGCGAAAAATCCGCATCCATTTCCATTATATACTCAAAACCGTGTTCCAGGGCATACTTAAATCCCGTCACATAAGCGGATCCGAGCCCCATTTTACCGGGTCGCTCGATCAGGTGGATTCTGCTTTCAGCTTCCATCTTTCCTTTTACTACACGGGCAGTGCCATCCGGACTGTTGTCGTCCAACACCAATATTTCCAAGTCCTTATTGTCTTCCAGCAGAATGCTGAGCAGTTGCTCGATATTTTCCACCTCGTTATAAGTGGGAATAATCACAAGCGCTTTCATTATTTATCCAGATTGTTCCTTAGAAGCTGAGCTTCGGGCACGTCGCGGAACTTTTTGGCAGGATGCCCCACCACGATGATTGCTTCCTCCACATCCCGGCTTACCAGAGCTCCGGCTGCCACTGTGGCATCCGTGGCAATAGTCTTGCCGGGCAATATAGTAGCGTTTACTCCGATCCGGGCTCCGCTTTTCATGGTGATCCCTTTGAAGTGGTTAAAGCGTTCCTTATCCCGTGCCATGTAGTTATCGTTGCTAGTGGCAACGCATGGAGCTACAAAGCAGTAATCCTCTATCCTGGAATACGCGGTGATGTAGCAGTTTGTTTCAAATTTATTACGATCGCCGATCTCTACATAGTTTTCGATACTTACATT
>CAZJJH010000087.1:0-2896 GCA_964546265.1 uncultured Candidatus Cloacimonadota bacterium | reverse complement strand
CCGGCATGAATTACTACATTGTGACCGATCAGACAGTTATTCCCGATCACCACATTTTCCATGATGATGGTGTTAAAACCAATTTGCACTTCTTCGCCCAAGCGGGCGCTACTATCTATGTGTTTGTTCATAAAACCTCCACTTACTAAATCAAGTTTTTTGTAGACAAAGAATAAGGCAAGCAAAAAATGTGCTGAATAGGCAGGAAAGGAGTTTTTATGAAGCAAGAGTGGATGGAAGGATACATGAACAATTTGAAACTGGAAGGTAAAAGCCCTCGCACTATTGATGCCTATAGGATTGATCTGCAGCAATTTGCAACATTCCTTGAAGAGGCATTCCCCGCTCTTACTTTGCCTGCGATAGGCGTTTTGCACATCAGAGCCTTTCTGCGCTGGCTTTCTGAACAACCGGATTGCAATCGCACTCTGGCAAGAAAAAGTGCCGCGTTGAACTCCTGGTTTAAATATCTTAAAAAAAATGGAGTTATAAAGGACAACCCCATGCGCAGGATCAGGCGTCCCAAATATGAAAAAAAGCTACCCAAGGTATTCAGCGAAGAAGAAATGCAGGTGCTTCTGAGAATACCGGATACTTCGACCATCTTTGGTTTGCGCAACAGAGCAATTCTGGAAATGCTCTATAGCTGCGGCTTACGCTTGATGGAGCTGGCAAATCTTCAGCTCAGTGATATCGATTTCAGAAGAAAGATTATCAAGGTGACTGGTAAAGGCAATAAGGAACGCTTTATCCCGATAGGATCTTTTGCCATCGATTCCCTGCGGGAATATCTGGGCAAGCGCGCCTTGCTGATGAACCCAAAAAGCGGGAACAATGTATTCCTTACCCGCAGCGGCAAGCCCTTCGACAGCCGTCAGCTCAATATCATCCTGATGCGCTATATAGATCTTATTGCCAGAGAAAAGGGTTACTCTCCCCATACCATTCGCCACTCCTTTGCCACCCATTTGCTCTCCCGAGGAGCGGATCTGAACGCCATCAAAGAATTGATGGGGCATAGCGATCTTTCTGCTACAGAGATCTATACTCACGTTAGCCTGGCGGATATCAAAGATGCCTACGAAAAGGGGCATCCCCGCAGCGGAGAATAGGCATTTCCAGACCCCAGGCAAATCCTCCCCAGGTTCCTTATCGTTAGATTGACTGGCATTTAAGCTTGGATGCAGCTACGCTCACAGCAGGATCTAAGCTTAAAGGCTTGCTGAAGCCGGGATGATGCATACAGCAGTGGGCATGCTGTTTATCTATGGCAAGCGGAGCTTGCCATCCCAAACCTGAAAAATGCCGTTGCCGCAATAGCCCCCGGGCGATACAGCATAGCGAGGGTGTGGAGCAAAAGCGGAACCCCTCGGCACACGCGTCACATCGCTCTAAAAGCCCTGTATGGGCGACATAAAGTGGCATATACATCGCACCCGCAACCGGCGGAAATTGGGAAGCAAAAGGATGTGTCGCTCACCGGGTGTGAAAGAGAGCTTTTTATAACAGAGTAGAAAGTTCTTGCATCACGAGCTCTCGTTTTTGCCTGGATAGGCTGTGTAGAGGCAGCTGCCTGGTTTCGTGGCACCTTTTTAGTGTGTCCAGGATGTGGATTGCGGAGAAATCCTGGAGCATGATATGCCAGCTCTCTTTGAATTCTTCCTTGTTCCAATATAGATTCAACAGATGCGCGTAATCGCTCAAAAGGCATAATTGGGAAAAGCTCAGGGTGTCTGTCTGCAAGATCTGGTAGGGGGGCAAATCCATCCACAGATATCCTCTCTGCCGGGCAATATCTTGCATCGGAGTATCCGGCAGAATCTTCAACATTCCCAGCTGTACCGCATCCGGCTCACAAGAGCATAGTTCATTGATAGAGTTGAGGATGGAATCTATCTCTTCTCCCGGGAGTCCCACTAAAAGATCTGCATGAATGCGTATTTCGGTTTTGGATTTAAGTTCCAGTAGCGTATTCCTGCTCTTATCCCAATCTGAATATCTACCGGAGTTTTTCAGGATGCTGTCGTTTGTGCTCTGGATGCCCACCTCGAAGCGGATAAGACCTGCTGGGGCGTGGCTTAACACTTCGATATCTTTGGCATCGATGAGATCCGGATAGATCTCAAAGTGGGTATCAAACTCGGGCATGGTTTCGATGAGGAAAGTCCAGATATGGTGCGCCAGGTCTTTCTGAAAGTTGAAACTGCGATCGATGAATTTTAATGTCTTTGGTTCCAGGGCACACAGCATTCTAAGCTCTTCATTCAGCCGGAGGACATCCTGAGGTATGCTTAGATCAAAACGTTTTTCGCTGCGTTTGTCCTGAGCGGACAGGCAATAAACGCATGAGTATGGACAACCTCTAAAGCATTCGTAATAGATCAGATGCCCGCCGAGCTGGCTAACATCCTCGGCGCGATAGGGGAAGGGGATGTCCTTTAAGGTAGTGTGAACCAGCTTCCGGGATTCCTCCGGAGAGCAAAAATCCCTTTCGGCAAGCTCTCTGAATGCCGCTTCACCCGCCCCAAAAATTGCTATGCAGTTTTTGGCTTGCATAAAGCTCTCTGCTTCCGGTCCACCGATTACAAAGATTGCGCGGGGTAAAACCTTGTTCAGTTCTCGGTGCAGATTTTCCAGAAATATCCTGTTCCAGATATAGGCAGAGAAGCACAAAACATCAGGATCCTCGAAATAGATGGATTCCAACACTTGATGCAGGGGTTCCTTCAAGGTAAATGAAAGCATTTTTGCTTCGTATGGCAGGTCGCTGATCATTTCCCTGAGATAGTAGAGGGCGAGATTGGATTGGCTCCAGCTGCTGTTCAGGGCGATAAACAATATTTTCTTCATGCTCCCAAGATTAATGGAGGCCAAGGCGGGTCAAGCTAAACATTTC
>CAZJJH010000086.1:0-6753 GCA_964546265.1 uncultured Candidatus Cloacimonadota bacterium | reverse complement strand
AGTAGCGCTGGGAATATATGAGCATTACATGCCCCGGGGCAGCAATGATGCCTTGCCTGAAAGTATCAGCGGAGCGCTTTGCGCTATCGCAGATAAAGTGGATACAGTTTGTGGCATAATTGCTGTGGGGTTGATGCCTACGGGCAGTGCGGATCCATTTGCCCTTAGAAGAGCTGCGGGGGGAGTAGTACAAATCCTGGCCGACCGAGGCTGGAATATTGATCTGGAAAAGATAATTGATACAGCTTTCAATATCCTTACTCGTTCAATCCGGCCTGAATCGCAAGCACGGGATAAGGTGAAGAGCTTTTTTGCTCAGCGTGTGAGCTGGCTGCTGAAAGAGCTGGACTATGCTTACGATGTAGTGGCAAGCGTGATGCACGACGGCTTTGCTTATTTACCGCATCTTATTGCCAAAGCTCGTGCCTTACAGAATTTAAGAGAAGATGAACGCTTTATCCGGCTGGTAATAGCATATAAGCGTGTATCAAATATTATCGCAGGGGAAAGTGAATTTACTGATCTTGATCCCGGACTTTTTGAGAGCGAAGCCGAGCACGCGCTCAACGAAGGTAGAAAACAATTGCAAAGAGATCTGAATTCAGCGCTTGCCGGGATGGATTATTCCCAAGCCTTGCTCTTATTGGTGGATTTCGGTGTGCTGATCGACAAATTCTTTGAAGACGTGCTCGTAAACTGCGAAGAATCATCTGTTCGGCAGAACCGTTATGCGTTGCTGAACGCCATCCGTGAAGAGTTCATGAAGGTGGCAGACATCTCTTTGATAGTAATAGAAAACGATACAATTGGAGAATAAATGCATATACTGGAAATTTTACGTAACCGCGCGACCGCAATTGGCGGAACTATCGTATTACCCGAATCTGAAGACACCAGAACCATCGCAGCAGCAGCCGGGCTGGCAGGCCAGGGAATCGCTAAAGTAATACTTCTTGGGAAAAGCACACAAGTATTGGAGCTTGCTGCGTCTCTGGGTACCGATATCTCAAAATGTGAGATCATCGATCCAGCGCACAGTGACTTGCTGGATAAATATGCCGATTATTTTTATGAGCGCAGAAAAGAGAAAGGTATAAGCCCCGAAGAAGCCCGCGCCGCCATGTTGAACCCCTTATATTTCGGTGCCATGATGGTGAAACAGGGTGTAGCCAGCGGTATGGTTGCCGGCGCTGCCAATACGACTGCCGATGTATTGAGAGCAGCCTTGCAGGTGGTGGGAGTAATGCCGGGCTTGAAAACGGTATCCTCTACTTTTATAATGGTATCTCCGCGTGAAAATGAACCAACATATCTGTTTGCGGATTGTGCGGTTGTTCCAAACCCCAGTGCCGATCAATTGGCAGATATAGCCAGCTCTACAGCTTATACAAGACGCGCCATATTGGGTGATGAACCCTTTGTGGCACTGCTCTCATTTTCTACCAAAGGCAGCGCAGAGCATGAGCTGGTAGAAAAAGTGAGAATGGCAAAAAATATATTGGACGATCGTCAGGTGGATTTTGCCTACGATGGAGAATTGCAGTTGGATGCCGCAATAGTGGAGAAAGTGGCAAAAAGCAAGGCTCCCGGAAGCACTGTGGCAGGCAATGCCAATACCTTGGTATTTCCTGATCTTGGAGCAGGTAACATCGGCTATAAGCTGGTGCAACGTTTAGCCGGCTATGAAGCTATCGGTCCCATCATCCAGGGACTTGCGGCTCCGATATGCGATCTTTCCCGCGGATGCTCCACCGAGGATATCGTGAATACTGCGATCCTCGTTTTACTTATGTCTCAAAATAAAAAATGATATAGGGGGTTAAGGTGGCTATCAAGCTGTCTAATCGTACCAAATTGATCAAACCCTCGCCTACACTAAGTCTTTCTGCTAAAGCTACGCAGATGAGACAGGCGGGGATCGACGTTGTGAATTTTGGAGTTGGAGAACCGGATTTCAATACGCCGGAGTATATTAAGAATTCCGCGCATCGAGCCATTGACGCCAATTTCACGCGCTACACCGCTAATGCGGGTATAATTGAACTGAGGGAAGCCATCTGCGCCAAACTGGAACGCGAAAATGGCCTAAGCTACTCACCCAAGGATATCCTGGTGTCACCCGGCGCCAAGGCATCCATTCTCAACGTTTTAATCGCGGTCTGCGATACAGACGATCAGGTGCTGATCCCTGTACCATATTGGGTTACATATCCCTACCAGACTATGATGGCGGATGCGGTTCCGGTGTTTATCCCAACCGAAGTTTCGGAAGGTTATAAGGTTCAACCGGAAGCTTTGTTAGAAGCTATTGAAGATAGCCCCTGTGCCAAAGTATTGATTCTGAATTCACCCAGCAATCCCACCGGAGCGGTTTATAGCCGGGAAGAATTGGAAGCGATTGCGGATATATGCATTAAAAACGACATCCTCATTATCTCGGATGAGATCTACGAACGTTTAGTTTACGACGACGTGGAACATGTATCCATAGCCTCCATCAGTGAAGAAGCCAAAGAGCACACTGTGATCGTTAATGGCGTATCTAAAGCATTTGCGATGACAGGCTGGCGATTGGGCTACGCAGCGGGACCTTCTCACATTATCAGTGCTGCTGGAAGAGTTCAGGAACACACCACTTCTTGCGTAAACTCCATTACCCAGAAGGCATGCGTTACCGCTCTCAACGATGAGGATGATTCCATAGAAAACATGCGCAAGGAATTTTGGAAACGTCGCGATTATATGTATGACATGCTGATGAAGATACCTCACATTGTCTGCAAGAAGCCCCAGGGAGCTTTTTACATAATGCCGGACATCAGCTGGTATCTGGAGCATAACAATCTGGGCATCAAAAAGTCCTCCCAATTCTGCGATATGCTGCTGGAAAAATACCACGTGGCGATGGTGGATGGAGGATCCTTTGGCGTAAAGGGAACAGTACGTTTCTCCTATGCGAATAGCATGGAGAACATCAATAAAGGTGTAGCACGTTTCACGGAGTTTCTAAAGGAGATCAGTTTGTGAGCGATCTGAACGAGAAGATCGAAGAACGCTGGCGCAGTCGCCGAAAGAAAGGCTACAACTGGCCACGCCTGATAGCGATGCTGCTGATCCTTGTAGCGCTTTGGTATTCTTTGGGCGTATTGAAACACATGGGTAGTGACGAGAGTATGATTATGAGCGGGCAAAGCGACACATTGGCTGTGGAGACCGCGCCCGGGGAGCAAGAGCCTTGAGCCTGGTGATAGTCGGCTCCATCGGCTTGGACTCCATCGTTACGCCCTCCGGAAGTGTTTCCGATGCCATTGGAGGTTCCGCAGTTTATGGCTCTATCTCCGCGTCCTACTTCACCATGGTGAACATCATTGGTGTGGTGGGGAGCGATTACCCTGCGTCTGCAATTGAGATATTGAACAGGCATGGGGTGAATCTGGATGGCATGGAAATCGCCGAAGGAAAAACCTTTCGCTGGAGCGGTAAATATCTGAACCTGAATAAAGCTGAGACGCTTTCCACCGAACTCAACGTCTTTGCGGATTTCATTCCCCGGCTACCGGCAAACTGCAGTAGCTGTCACAGCCTGTTGCTTGCCAATATTCATCCCTCATTACAACTGAAGGTGCTGGAAGAAACCCACGAGTATCACCATGTAGCCTGCGACACCATGAATTTCTGGATCAATGGATGCCCGGATGAACTGGCACAAGTGATAGCCAAAGTACATATTGTGTTTATGAATGAGGACGAAGTAAAGGCCTTTACCCAGCGGGATGATATTTTTTCTGCAGCGCAAGATATATTGAGCTCTGGACCCTCTTTGGTAGTTATAAAAAGAGGCGAATATGGCAGCGTGGCAATTACCGGGCAAGGCATGTATTTTGCCCCGGCTTATCCGGTAATGGAGGTTAAGGATCCCACCGGCGCGGGAGATACTTTTGCAGGAGCTTTTATGGCTTGCCTGGAGGGTCAATACGAGCTCAATGGCGAAACCATTAAAGAAGCTTTGCGCTATGCAACGGTAATGGCGGCCATGAATGTGGCAGAATTCAGTGTCCAGGGGATACTGGATCTCAAGCCCGAAACCATCGAAGAATATAAGGAAAACTTATGTCAGATGACAATATAAAACCTATCGATTATAAGCAAGCCGGAGTAGATATTGAGGCAGGAGAGCAAGCGGTAAAGAATATCAAAGCCAAAGTCCGCTCCACCTTCAATGCCAATGTTCTAAGCGAATTGGGCAGTTTTGGCGGACTCTATCGAATTGATCCCGATTGGAAGAAGCCCATTTTGGTCTCCAGTACAGACGGGGTGGGCACAAAGCTCTTGGTGGCTATTCAAGCCGGCATCTTTAATAGCGTGGGACAAGATCTGGTAAACCACTGCGTAAATGATATCCTGGTGCAGGGAGCGCGACCACTCTTTTTCCTGGATTATATCGGAGTAGGAAAGCTGAGCGTGGAAAACATCTCGCAGATAATAGATGGTTTTGTGCTGGCCTGTCGGGAGAATGGATGTGCTCTTATCGGCGGCGAAATGGCAGAGATGCCCGGTTTGTATCAGGCGGGGGATTTTGATCTGGCAGGGACCATTGTGGGGATGGTTGAAGAAGATAAGCTGTTGCCCAGAGATAACATGCAAGAGGGAGACATCCTTGTGGGTCTGCCCTCTACAGGTCTTCACACAAACGGATACTCTCTGGCGCGTAAGATCCTTTTTGAACGTATGGGATATCAAGTGGATTCCTATATCGAAGAGCTTGGAGACACCCTCGGCTCCGGACTGCTACGAGTTCATAAAAGCTATTTGAGTGAACTGGGCGAATACCTCGGAGATAGCCGGCTAAGCGCTCTGGCACACATCACCGGAGGTGGAATCGCGGGGAACCTCAAGCGTGTTTTGAGTCCAGGATTAAAAGCGGTAGTTTCTTTGCCCCCCAAGCCCATACTGCCAATTTTTGAGCTTATTCAAAAAGGCGGTAATGTAAGGCCTGAAGTAATGTTACAAACCTTCAATATGGGGATCGGGATGATCTGCGTAATGAGACCAGAGCTGGCTCATGAGTTTCTGCTGAAACACAATTGTGTAGAATTGGGTACGCTACAAACATCCGACGATGATACAAGAGTGGAATTCATATGAATTTCATAACTGCACTTTTTCCAAAGCTGTTACTTTCCCTGCAAAGGGCTACAGCCAAAGATTGGGAAAAAAACTGCTTGACTGATTTATACAGCTCAGATATAAGAGTTTTAAGAGGAAAAGCCTTTTTGCTTTTTGGGCTTTTCCAGTTGCTAAAAAATTACAAAACAGTAAATAAGCCAGGATGAAGGGAGGTCCATCGATGCGAAAAACTGCATTGATCCTGCTAATTGTGTTGCTTGTTGGCGTTGCATGCCTTGAAGCACAAACTACCGGTCGCCTTGCCGTGCGCGTTCGCGACGGACAGGGACGTCCGCTTGAGTTTGTGAATGTCGTGGTAATGTCCGGCTCACAGCGCATTACCGGAGGCCAGACCAATCAACGCGGTCAGGCAATTATTATTAACATTCCCCCGGGGAATTATTCAGTTAAGTTCACCCTGGTGGGTTATGCTACAATGACCTACCAAAATGTGAGAGTCCAAGTGGGGCAAACCGCTGATCTTTCGCCCACCATGAACCGTGAAGGTATCCAAACCGCAGCGGTAGTGGTGCAAGCTACTCAAGACAGAGTTGAAAGCGATCGTACCGGATCCTCTCGGCAGATTGAAATGGACCGCTTGTCCGATTCCGCTGTTTCCGACGTTGCGGGCATCATATCGCTTCAGGCCGGGGTAACCAATATCGGTGGCGAATTACACGTTCGTGGCGGTAGAGCCAACGAGGTGAACTTCACAATCGACGGCATGAGTGTTAGCGATCCTGTTGACGGTGGTAGCGCTCTTTCGGTAGATACCGATGCCATTAAGGATATGAAGGTTATGACCGGTGGATTCCCGGCGGAATTTGGTAATGCCCAATCCGGGGTTATCAATATTGTTACTAAAGATGGCGGAGCCGAGTTTGAAGGTAAACTGGAATATAATACCGACCACATTTTGGGCGAGGGTCGCAATAATGATCTCATTAAGTTTGCCATTGGCGGACCGATAGTTCCCTTTGCCTCTCAGGACCTCAAAGAACGCCTCACATTCTATCTGAATGGTGCAGGAGAGTGGACAGATGGGACATATAAGGACTTATATGTGTCGGATCCTAACAAAGATTATACTTTCCAGGGGAATAACATCTTGGAAGCGGAATATCCTCGCTACGATCCCTATGCTGGTCGCGACAATATTTTTGGTGTAGATTTGGGGAACAGAAACTATAATAACTACAATGTAAACCTGAAAACCAAATATGATCTCAACCCGGCGCAGAAGTTTACCTTTGCCGTGCGTGGGGATAGATCCTACTCCCATCTCTTCAGTCCGAGCAATTACTATAATTGGCGTTACGCACTACAGCACTATGTATATGATGATGTTGAGCAGCAACAGTATATAGGCACATACGATCATATGTTTTCGCCTACAATGAACATGAAAGTAAAGGCCAGCTATTACACAAAATCCACAGAGCAAGGTCCCCGCGGTGTGGATAGAGAGAACTATCTGTATTTCCCGGAATATTTTGATCCCGAAAATCCCGGTGCCGGATATATTGATAACGTTCTTTTGGGTGATTACGGTTTTGTAAGCATTGACGATAATGGTGACGGGATTCA
>CAZJJH010000085.1:0-6768 GCA_964546265.1 uncultured Candidatus Cloacimonadota bacterium | reverse complement strand
GATAGATTCTTCAGCCATTATAATCGCTACAAGGCTAGACATGAACTGATGCTAATCAGGCGCAGGGAAAGCAAACTTTTGTATTGGAACAGCAGAATAGACAAAACCCAAGCATTGCTTGATGACCTGATACGAGATAATGGGTCGTACCAGATTATCACAATGCGCAAAAGCCAGATAAGAAACTATGAAGCTAAGATGAGAATCGAACTTGAAGAGATCGAAGCTGACAAACGTTGCGCACCTGAGTATCAACCTCCTTTGTATGGAGGAATTTTTGAAGTGTTTTAGAAAGCGATTTGCTGCTTCTTTCTCAAACCCGCAGGACAATATCTAATCTGATTGCCATGAATAAATAAAGCTGCACCTATTACCTGTTTGATGCTTATAAGGTATGTAAGTTGCCTATTTATAAGCGAAGGAGCTTGGATAAGACTCGATCCTACTTCTCTGCCCCAATCCAGAGTTTTTGTACAGCCTCAAAGCAGGAGATCCTGGGTGTATTGGCTGAAAATAGTGGTTTTGATATCATTCAGAATCAACGGGATGCCCAGGCGATGCAGATTGATTTGTTAAAGCCCTTGCTGGGTGGCTTAGAAGGGCAGATCTATTTTGAGCATTCGATACCCAGGATGGGGAACGGATTGATGTGTAGTTGGCGATTCGGCAGGTACTTTTTGTGTTGTAATTCAAGGTGGGTAGCGAGTCTTACGCGAAAGCGGCCATCGATCAGGTGTGGGATTATGCTTTGGATTTGACGAACTTCCACGAGACCAGTCACGATGTATCCATTGCGCCCACGCTCTTTGCCAGTGAGGCGAAAACGTTGCTGGTTGCGCATAGTCTTTCTGCGGTTTAAAATAGAATACTGCGATCCCTCTGTAAGGAAAGCACTATTCTCAAACACATTATCCTTGTGATTTGGTGACTCTTCAACAGTGGTAGAGAAAAGGAGAATGAAAAGTGAAAGGGCTTAACCGGGAGAAATCTCTTGACATTATTTCGGCATCCATAGATTTACTTCGTTATCTAACGATATGGAGTAAAAATGAAAGAACTACAGTTGTTTAAGGCCTTCGCGGATGAATCCAGATTGGCAATTATCAATCTCTTAAGCAAAAAACCTTACTGTGTGGAAGATTTGGCGGATGAATTGAAATTGGCGGTATCCACCGTTTCTGCCCACCTGAAAAAAATGCAGCAGGCAGGCCTGGTGTACCCGGTAAAAGTGCAATATTACAGCATGTATCACCTGAAAGAAGAGATCATGCAGAAGACACTGCAGGAGCTTTTACCCAGGCACAATTCTTCCTTGGATAGAGCGGGCGTTTTGAGGGATAAAGTTCTAAAAACCTATTTCAAAGATGGCAAAGTAGAGCGTCTCCCGGTTCAGAATAAAAAGCGCTGGATTGTCTATTTGGAGATCATCAAGTTATTTAAAGCCGGTAAGGACTATAGCGAGCAAGAGATTAACCTGATCATCCAAAATGTACATGAGGATTACTGCCTCATCCGACGAGAATTGGTGGATGAAGGCGTCCTGGAGCGAGCGAATGGGATATATCGCTTTGTGGAAGATTACCACCTGCATCCAGGGTTCTATCAGAACATCTGGAAGATGAGTATGGGTTCGGATGCTTAGAGCTTTGGTTCATTCAGCATAATGTTGCGGCTCTAAAAGCCTTTGGCAAAGAAGATATCCAGCACGATCAGCTTTAGCCCCGAGAAAGAATCAAGATCCCCAAAGATATCCTCCAATCCCTTGATGATGGCATTGATGTGATCTTTCACAATCTTTGCCATCACGATCTTGGTGCCGGGGTTTTTATCTCCGGTAAAATTGAAGAAGCCCATGAAGAGCGGAACTTTTGAGATCAGATTTTCCATCTGGTGTCCATCCAGAATGATGGATTGCTGGATGCCGTATTCGATGAATACTTCGGTGATATCCTGCAGGATATTGTCATCTTGCACAACCAACAGCAACAGCTTATCCTTGCCTTTGTAACTGATCTTTCCATATCCGTTGTCGGCATGCGTCAGGAATTCTTCATAGAGGTTGATTCTGCTGTTTGCCTGCAGGAGTGCGGCATTAACCCCCGGTTGTTTGAGGATATGAGAGCAGGCTGCCAGAAGTTGCAAGTGTTCATTGCGCTTATCCTTGGGACCGATTATGGAGACAAAGATGTGGGATTTTTTGTGGTCGATGGAATCAAAATATATGCCTTTACGGCAGATCGCCAAGCTGATGTAGAACTTGTTCAGCCCTTCAATCTGGCAGTGGGGCATGGCTATCCCATTTACAAATCCGGTACTGCCCATACCCTCCCTGGCCTTCAATTCCCGAAAAATCTCGTCTTCGGGAATCTCTGAACAACCATGGCTGCGTTTAAATAGCGCAGCGATCTGTTTGAGGGCATCATCTTTATCTTTTGCTTTAAAATCTATCGTGCAGGATTCCATTTTAATCACTTCTGCCAGATTCATGTTTGCCTCCCTTTCAGGTTTTTAAGAATTGCCAGCTTGGCGAGCGGCGGACCGACAATTTCATTGAAGAACACGGATATCAGAACGATATTGATCATTTTGGCGATCTCTATCCGGACCTCAGGGCTGGCATTTAGCGCTATCGGCGAGGCCTGTACAAAAAGCACCAGACCAATCGCCACGCCAGCTTGGGGGAACAGACTCAGCCCCAGGTAGTTACGCACGTTTTTCTCCAGCCCCAGCGCCGAGGAACCCAAGAATATCCCGCCATATTTACCCAGCATCCTAAGCCCAATATAGGCTATTCCCGCCCAAAGAATGGTAAGATCCGCAAATACACTCAAACGCAATTCCGCCCCTGCAATGGCAAAAAATATCGCATATAATACGGAGGTTAAAGGCTCAAATGAGAAGAGAATGCGCACGTGTTTGCTGGAAAGATTCACAAGCAGCATCCCCAAGGTCATGTTTGCAATCAGGGGGGAAAGATTCAGGCTGATCGAGATGGAAGTGCTTAGGAAGATGAAGCCCAAAGCCAGGATTTTTATCTCATTCAGATTGCGCTTTTTGATGGTGCTGAAGTGAATTGCCATTCCTGCTAAAGCACCGATGATAATAGACAGCAGAATCTCGCTGAAAGCATGCCACAATGCGCTGGAGAGAACCAGTTCCGCCTGCCCCATCAAGGATGCGGAGATGGCAAAAGCTACAGAAAAAAGTATCACCGTGCCCGCATCATCAAGCGCTACGATGCCATAGAGATAGTCCACAAATTTCCCCTTGGCTTTCAGCTTTTCTACGATTACCACCGTTGCCGCAGGGGCTGTAGCAGCCGAAATCGCGCCCAATACAAAGGCGATGTAATTTGGCAAACCCAAGAGATATAAACCAAAAGATACCAAAAGAAAGGTTAATAGCATCTGCGCCAGAGTAAGGATCAGGATGTTCTTCCCATAGAGCTTTAGCTTCTTGAAGGAAAATTCTCCCCCGATGATCACGGCAATGAAGGATAGAGTGAGTTCCGATATCACATATAGCATCTCCATATTTGCCGGGCGGATCAGCTTTAAGCCCCCGGTTCCGATGATCACTCCTGCCAGGATATAACCCGTGATGGCAGGTAGTTTTATCCGTTCCGCTAATTGTCCAAACAAATAACCTACCAACAGCATCAACGCTGCGCTGAAGATCACGTGGTGCGCAAAGTAATATTCTATCAGTTGGATAATATTCAAGGTTTCATCACCCTGTTTTTGAGATAGCGACTCTTTGGGGTTTCAAGAAACAGCCACTTCTTACCCAGTACACTACATGCATGCGTCCAGGCTAAATATATGTGCAAAAACATCATAGCTCCCTTTATCCTTCTGGTGCGCACTTTCTAACCCGGGCATAAATTGTCAAGGTTTATGCCCTTTTATGGCTCTTCCGGATTAACCCGGATGAATTCGCCAGATAGAAATCAATGGGGAAAAAAGGCTCTGATAATCCAAGGATCAACATTGGTCTGGAACTGCCTCCGGGATCCGCTTCATTTGCATGGTTTCGCATAAATTCTATGCCAGCTCCCTGTGTCCATTTATGAGCTTCAATTGATAACGCTGGTGGTCCATACCAAAGAAAAAGCTTGACTCTCCCTCCCTCTCAAATCCAATGGTGGTAAGCATAAAAAGATATCGAAAAGGAATAGCTAATGGTAGGATTCGCGCTCACATACACTACACTGGGGATAGATGCACTTCAAGTTGCGGTAGAATGCGATCGAGAGGGTTCCATGCAGCAGGGCGTAAACATCGTAGGCATGCCTACAAATGCGGTAAAAGAGAGCAAAGACCGGGTTTTTGCCGCCTTGCGCAATAGCGGAATATCATACAAAAGTGCCCGCTACACCATCAATCTGGCCCCGGCAGATATCCGCAAGGATTCTTCCGCGCTGGATCTACCCATTGCCCTGGCTGTTGTGATGAACAATGGTGGTATCCCGGAGATGGGCTTAAGCAAGATCGCAGTGGTGGGCGAGCTATCCCTGGATGGCAATGTGCGCGCCGTGGACGGCGTGTTGCCGATCGCGATTGCCGCCAAACGGGACGGAGTGGATACGCTTATCGTTCCCCACGAAAACGCCGAAGAAGCAGCCATTATCGATGATATCACAGTAATCCCTGTAACCTCTCTAGCAGAAACGGTGAAATATCTGCAGAAAGAAACGCAGATCATTCCCGCCAGAGTTGATAGGGATAAGATCTTTTCCGTATTGAATGAATTCCCCCTGGATATGCATGATGTAAAAGGGCAATACCAGGTGAAGCGCGCTCTGGAAGTAGCCGCCGCGGGCGGACACAACCTCTTGATGATCGGCCCTCCCGGTAGCGGCAAAACCATGCTCGCCAGAAGAGTTCCTACCATCCTGCCCGAGCTCACTCTGGACGAAGCGCTGGAAGCCACCAAGATCCATAGTGTTGCCGGATTTTCCAAAGATTTCAAGAACGGAATCCTTACTACCAGAGCCTTTCGCGCCCCGCATCACACCATCAGCGATGTGGCACTAATTGGCGGGGGCGCTTACCCCAAACCCGGAGAGGTGAGCCTCAGCCACAGAGGAGTTCTCTTTCTGGACGAACTGCCGGAGTTTAAACGCACCGTCCTGGAAGTACTACGACAACCATTGGAAGATGGCGTCGTTACGATATCCCGCGCCACAACCAGCCTCACTTTTCCGGCAGAATTTATGTTGATTGCCAGCATGAATCCCTGCCCTTGCGGGTACTATGGGGCAAACATCCCCAATCATGCCTGCTCCTGCGAGCAGTCAGCCATTTCCCGCTATCGCAACCGCATATCCGGACCGCTTCTGGACAGAATAGACATTCATGTGGAGGTACCATCTGTGGCATATAAGGATCTCAGTGCAATGCCTTCAGGGGACACTTCGGCAAGTATTCGCCAAAGGGTAAATAAAGCCAGAGATATCCAGCACAAGCGCTTCGAAGGCTCCAATATTTTCAACAACAGCCAGATGAATAGCAGAATGCTGCGCAAATATTGTCCTTTGGATGAATCCTGCCACGCGCTGATGCAAAATGCTATCGACAAATTGGGCTATTCAGCCCGCGTGTTTGACCGCATCCTAAAAGTGGCTCGCACCATCGCAGACCTGGAAGAAACTGCAAACATCAATAGCGACCACATCTCGGAAGCCATACAATATCGCACTCTGGACCGGAAATATTGGAGTTAATCCAGAATTCACTAGTATCACAAATAAAGAAGAATATGAGGAGGAATGATATGTTCCGTTATCTTTCAGTAATAATGATTCTCAGCCTGCTACTCGGCGGAGCTGCTTGCAGCCGAAATAAAGAGGAGGCTCCTGTGCTGATAGAGCCCAAACCAAATGAAGCATCCACTGCTGATAATACTCAAGCGCAAGATGTTTCCCAAAACAATCAATTTGCTTTTGAGATATATCAGGAGCTTGCCGGCAAAGGGAAAAACCTGTTTCTCTCTCCCTACAGCATCAACACAGCGATGGCAATGGCGTATACTGGCGCCAGATCCAACACCGCGGCAGAGATCGCCAAGGTAATGGGCTATGACGCCAAACCGGATCAGGTGCATGAATCCTTTTACCAATCCCTGGAAATGCTAAATGCAATCCGTTCCCGTAAACGGGCAGAATTTAACATAGCAAATGCCATGTTTAACGCTGAAGCAAATAAAGAGCGCACTGTGCCTGAATATCAGGAAGTTCTGCAAAAGTTCTTTGCCAGCGATCTGTATAGCCTGGATTTTGCTAAAGCCGGAGAGACTGCTGATTTCATCAATCAATGGGTAGAAAAGAAAACTAACAGCCGGATAAAGGACATTGTAAGTGAACGCCAGATTGCCGATAGTAACGATGGCCTGGTTTTGGTAAATACGATATATTTCAAAGCCAACTGGTTACAGCAATTTGACGAGAAGAACACAGTAATGGAGCGCTTTTATACCAGTTCTTCCCGCGATGAGAAGAGCGCTAAAGTCATGCCAATGATGCACCAAACCGAAAGCTTCCCCTACGCGCAGTTGCCCGAATGCCAATTGTTGGAAATGCCCTATGCAGATCCCGAGATTGCCATGCTACTCGCGATCCCTAAAGACATCAAAGAGCTTAGCGCTAATATGAATCCTGATGTGTGGCAATCCTGGATGCAAGCACTTTCCAAGCCCAGAAAGGTAGAGGTAATCATCCCAAAATTCCGCCTGGAAGAATCTCTGGATAAATTGGTGGACACCTTCAAG
>CAZJJH010000084.1:0-6779 GCA_964546265.1 uncultured Candidatus Cloacimonadota bacterium | reverse complement strand
CGGTCACTGCTGCGCAAAAGGGCAATGCTGATGCCTTTCTGGTTTATGAACGAGGCTTTGTAAGCCTCATAGGAGTTCTCCCCGGCACCACTGAAAGATATGTTATTACTCTGCAACAAATCCCGCGTCTGTTGCAAGGCAGGCAATCCGTAATCCAAGGTGTGGTTATTGGCAAGCGATACATTATCGATTCCGGCAAAAACCAATCCCGCCACATTGGCAGGATTTCCCCGATACACCACAGATTTTGTGGGGTGAGGACTCCCGGTATCTGCCAACACTACTTCCAGATTTGCCATGGTGACATCGGCAGCTCCTCCCAGTAAGGGCAAAGTAGGATTAAAGATGGATTCTATCCCGAAATAAGGAATCACTTGCATATCGTAGCGCCGCGCCAGCATCACGTCTCCTACAAAATTCAAGCTTAGCGGCAAAGTACTGCTTCCCATGTCCAGTGTGATCTGAGTGGCAGCAAGCCCTATCTTGCCGCTCTCATCGGTAACCATCAGATTCACGCTGTAATCATGATCGTCGGCAAGATCATACACGTGATAAGGCGAGCTCTGCTCACTGTTGCTGCCATCGCCAAAGCTCCACAAATAGCTGAATTCATTGCTATCCGGATCGGTGATATCTGCAGAAAACTGCAAGCCCACAAAACGTTTGCCGGAACTAACAGGAATCTCTGCCGTGATGCTCACTTCCGGCGCAACTGCCAGGTCCTGGCTGATGTTCAGAATGCTGTCGAACCACACAGAGCGAGAAGAGCTGTTATCCAGATCGTTGATGTAGATGATGGAACTGATCTGCGGGCTATATTCAAAAAAGCTTTCCCAATCCGCTCCTAAAGGAAGCTGATATTGATTCCAGCTGTTAGTTCCCTGCGCTCCCTGATATACAGGTATCCACTCCTCCAGATCCAGTATCCTACTACCAGATATGCTGTAGAACAAATGATGCAAGCCGTCCGAGAAACCGATGCCCTGAACCGTTGCCCCATAATTGTGGTAAGCGGCAAATTCGATCACGGTGCTGCTTTGTGCCATAAATGGACTTATCTCCTGCTCTTTCCATGTATTGCCGCTAAGCTTCAGGGAATATGCCGAGCCCGCAAAAGTATTGCCGGAATCCAGAGTCCAGGCGTCCGGCTGGATATCCTCGTCAGACCAGGAATCAAGCAGAATAGTGCCACTATCAAAATCTTCTATTACAATTGTTTGGGCGTATGCAACGATAGGCAAAAGACAGAAAATTGCTATCGCAATATATTGAACAAGGCGCATCATTCCTCCCAAAGAGACTTATTGCTTCATAATCAATATGCAAAAAGCATTCCATCCTGATAGCCTATATATGCATATTCTATATACTTTCATCCTTTTTTGTGAGTGAGATTCTTAGATAGCAATCAAGCCTGTTCTGCCTCTTTGCAATGATTTCTTGCTTGATGCATTATCCGGACTTAAGCTATGTTTCAAGCGGGACTGCTGCTATGGTCATAGGAGTATCTAAGGACGAAGCTGCGTTGAAGTCCGGACGAAGCATCGGGCTTGCAGCAACTATCGATAGTATGCGGCAGGAGACCGGCGAAACGGAACCCTCCAATATCTGCATCCTGATTCTTTGAGTGCACTGATGACGCATCTACAGTACAGGTGGTCGCCGTACCGCCTATGTAGCCATTTTTTTTTGAGTGCAAAAAAATGGACAAAAAAGTACCCCTCCCTCGGAGAAGGGGCACAGGATTTAGACTTAGGAGGTTGCACACCGTGGTTTGGAGTCACCACGTCTACCGGCAAGGGGGTTGCCGATAAGGAGTCTGGTGCTATAAAACGCACATTAGGAGCCAATTCTCCCTTTTTTGTAACATACTATATTACAAGGATTAGCGGAATCAGTGCCAGGTGGCAGATTTGTAATTTGTAGCGTAAAACCGTTGATCTGTTGAATTGTGTCCACATAAAAAGAAACATTGCGGGGTAAAAAAAAAGCTGAATAGAGGAGCCAGAAAAAAAATCTAAGAATCGATGATGCTGCGTATCACCCAGGAAGCTGCCATCATGCCCATTATCGCGGGCATGTAGCTGATCGAGCCGATAGTTTGGCGCTGTCTGCCTCGTTCGATAATGATTTCTTCATCACTGGCGACTTCATCCAGAGTTTCAAGGGCAAGCTCGGAGGAATATACGCAGGGAAAATCCAGCTTCACTCCCCTGCGCCGCAGGAACTTCCTTACTCTGCGGGCAAGAGGGCAATTGTGGCTTTTACTGATCTTATCCAAATGGATTTTAGAAGGGTCCAATCTGTTCCCGGCACCCATCACGGAAATGAAGTGTTTGCCGCTTTTGGCAAGATCTTCCAGCAGACCGATCTTGGGACCCAAACTATCGATGGCATCTATAGTGTAATCCGCTCCCAGGGTGAGTTTTTCTCTGTTTTCACTATCTAAAAATACGCTGTGACAAAGGATTTCCGCTTCCTCGTTGATGAGCTGAATGCGCTCTTTCATCAGCTCGGTTTTGGCTTTGCCAATATTTGGAAGGGTTGCAAGCAGTTGACGGTTCAGATTGCTGGGGCCTACGGTATCAAAATCTATCAGGATAAAACTGCCCAATCCTGCCCGTGCCAGCGCTTCAACCGCATACGAACCCACGCCTCCGAGCCCGGCAATGCAAACAGTGCTGTCTCTTAGCTTTTGCAAAGCAGAGGGACCAATAAGCAGTTCAGTGCGAGAAAAATCTGTCACAGTCGTATTCCGGTAAGTATCTGATAGTTAGCGGCTTGAGTGTCAATTAGTTCTGTGGTAGCAATCCCGCTGATGCGCGCTGTATCTTCCAGTACGGCGAAGAGCCGCAGGAGCGGATTCGTTTCCGCTTCATGCACATAGTAGCGGGTGATATCTGTTTCAAAGAGGTATCTTCCACATTTGAGCATCGCTTTTAGCAAATCATGTTTATCTTCCCGCAAGATACGCTCACTGATTGTGAAATAGCAATCCGCCTCCAAGAAAGAGTTGAAAGCCTCCAAGCTTCCTGCGTAACCATGCATCAGATAGCGCAAGGGATGTTTTCGCATTGTGTTCAAAGCTTCCTGTTGATGCCCCACAATGTGCAATACCACAGGCAATCCATAACTTTCTGCCAGTTCAAGCTGCCGGGTGAAAGTATCTCGCATTCCGGGTTTATCCGGGTTTGCCCGATCCATGCCAATCTCCCCTATCGCCCAGATGGATTGCTGTTCACATGCCCTTACGATGTCTTCAAACTCGAGGTCACATTCATCAAAGAAGGGGTGGATTCCGGCGCTGTAAAGCAGGGTTCCGGGGCATTCCTGTTGCAGCTGTGGGTAAAGCGTCAAATCGCTCTTGCTGAGAGCAGAAGAAAGATAGTGGGTGATGCCGCGGGCTTCTGCTTCTGCAAAAAGTGGCTTCAACGGCATTATTTGGGAAAGGTTTGCCAGGTGGCAATGGGCGTCACATAGTTTCATTGAGCTAATTCCGGTAAGATTCTCAGGATCTGTGCGGCGCTACGCAAACCGGCATTACCATCCAGAGAGTCAAAGAAAACTCTGTTGGCGCGAGCTCGTTCTGCCGCAAACTCGTCGGGATGGGCAAGGGCGCGCTCTATGGCTGGCTTTAATTGCGCTGCATCTGAGATGCGGATGCTGGCTTTATCTAAAAATTCCGTGATTTCGGATACAGTTCTGTTGCTATCCGGCAATTTCCAGCTGATCAGGGCTTTGTTCATAGCACAGCAATCTGCAATAATGGAGGATGTATCTACCACACATACATCGGCTCTGGCTATGTAGGGCAAGGCATCTGTTCCGATGTAGCTAATGCCAGGCATCGCCATAAGTCTGCTTTTGTAAGAGGCAGACATCCAAGGATGCAAGCTGACTGTCACCTCAAAATCCCGGCTTAAATCAGGCAAAAGATCGATCCATTGATCGACTGCGGACATCCCGCTGGAATCGTATGTAGCGGTAAAAAGCAGCCTGGGGCGGTTCTTGCTTGCGTGGTCTGAATCTACTTTGTTCAAGTATGGGTCTAGCTTGGGATAACCACCTACTTCTCCACAAGTTACGCCGTTGTTTCGGGCATTTTTGAGGTCGGATTGACTGCTGAAAAGGAAGAGGCGGAAAGGCGCATAGTGCTTTGCGGAAGTAAATCTCTTAAAATGGTAAGCGCCATGATTCATACCGATTTTTATCACCTTGCGGGAGGGGAATTTGTGGGCAGATACGCGGCACATGATAACCGCTTTGGGAAAAACGGGCAGGGAACGCACCATAAAACCTTGTTTTTGGAGCTCTCTTCGCGTGGTTTTTTTGTCGCTCACGATGGGAATTTGCCGAAGATGCTTCTGCACCGGAAGCCAGTTTTGCATATCCACCGGGGTGTGGCAGTAAAAGACTGTTTCACTGCGCCTTACAAAGAGATTCAACAAGCGCCACCAGGCAGAGTAAAAGGGTTTTAACAAATAGTAAGAGAGCACCATCAGGCTTTCAGAAAATGCGCCAATCCTTGCGCTAAAAAGAGTTCAAATTGCGGTTTTGACTGGTGGAATTGCCAGTTCCCGGCGTCTTTTTGAAAGTAGCCCTTACCGCGCACTATGGCATTGATTCCAAAATGAGATGCTTGATATTCAAAAAGATAGAGCTTGCCGGAGGCGTCTTCTCCCAAATCAATAGATAAGAAGGGAGTTTTGAAGTATGCGTAAAGCTCGGCTGCTTTATCCAGAAGAGATCCGGGATTCTTCAGATCAAAATCAAAGAGCTTGGCACCACTGGCGCGAAAGTCACCGGCTTTGGTGTGGCGTTTGCTTACGAAATATTTGTCTCCCAATACTATCACTCGATAGTCATAACTAAGGCCGGGAATGAATTCCTGCAATACAAAAGGGATTTCCGGGGTCATATAGTCCTGATACCATTGAGCATCTTTTACAAGATCGTAATTGGGATATCCGGGGAACTCTTTGTGTTTGCGCAAATGCTTGCGCCGCCAGAAATCAAGCCGCTGTCCCAGTCCAATTTTAGGCTCTCGTTTTGCCAGCTCTCGGAGGATGTCCCGTCTGCTGTGTACCAAGGCTACTCCGGTGCTGTTTGATCCGCCTAAAGTTTTGAAGACCAGGGGGAATTGTAAGTCATATCCCGCCATTTCTCGCTTGCTACTGAAATAGTGACACTGTAAGCTGTGAATCCCGAGGCTGGTTTTGAGCAGCTCCTGCCAGCCCTTGTTTTCGTGGCAAGAGAAAAGCTCGAATGAGGGAATCAGAGTGTTACCCCGGGATTTGAGATACATCAGGCAATCGCGGATGTAGTGCCGCAGATTGTCACGATGGCTAAAGCTATAGAACACAAGGCTATCACGAATATCTATGGCTTCGTTCATCACTTCATGGAATTCATGTTTATGCACATTGTAGCCCAGCTTCTGAAGTTCTTTGGTGAACACGGCGCTGTCTATGCTGACCCAGGGTTTGCGGGTCTGGCCGATGAAGTCGTCATAAGCGGTGAGAATGTAAAGCTCTTTCACAAATCCCCCATCTGCGCTATTATGGTTTGGAGAACCGTCTCCGGCTCTATAAGTTTCATGCAGTTGTGATGTTTTAAAGGGCACTGCTGCGGACCGTGGCTGCTGCAGGGGCGGCAGGGAAGATCCACCTCAAACACGTGGTCTCCGGCTCTGAAAGGGAAATAACCAATGCGCTGAACAGTGGGACCAAAAAAAGCAAAAACCTTCACCTGCATGGCGTTGGCGATGTGCAAAGCTCCGCTGTCGTTGCAGATCATGGCACGGCAGGCTTTGATGGCTGCTGCGCTTTCCAGGAGACTTGTAAGCCCCGCCAGGTTCAATACCTTATCTGAATCTAGGCAGGCTTCGATCTCGTCGCATTTCTCCTTGTCCTCCCCGCCTCCGGTTAAAACAAGCGCATATCCCTGCTGGGCAAGCATCTGCGCCAGCCTCTTGTAGTAGTCTATCGGCCAGCACTTGGTGGCCCATACTGATCCGGGCGCCATCGCGATAAGCACTTTCCCTTTTACTTTCGTTCTAAGTGATTCTATTTTGGCAAAATCCTTTTCGGAAGGGAAAAGCTCGGTTTGCTGGCTGAAATCTTTGTCACTGATCAGTTTTAACAATTGCAAGTTTTTAGCGCTCTTATGCATTCCCCTGGGGTGTGGAATTTTCAGGCTGAGCAAGCGGGCCGCAGTGCCACGATCGAAACCAATCCGGATGGGAATACGCGCAAGATACAGGATCAGGTGCGTTCTGCCGGAGCTATGCGGACTTATCGCTATGTCGTAAGCCTGCTGCTTCAGGCTCTGCACAATGTGTTTCATGCTCTTTAATGGAGATTTGCGCTTAGGATATGAAAGCACTCTGTTGATATGAGGATTGTTTTCCAGCAAACCCGCAGCAGCAGGCACTACCAGTACATCGATGTTCGCATCGGGGTAAAGCTCTTTGGTGCTACGGATTAGCGGAGTAATGAGGATAACATCCCCGATAAAAGCGGTTTGGATGATGAGTATTCTTTTCATAAAAGAGTTCTGTAGAGCTCTAGATTGGCGCTTATCATATGTTCTTTACTAAAGTCTCGCACACGCATTATGGCATTCTCTCCCATCTGCACGCGAGCATCGGGACTATCTGCCAGACTTAAGATGGCTTCTGCCAGCGACTCCGGATTTCTCTTTTCCACCAGCAAGCCCGAGAGCTTGTCTTCGATCATTTCTGCTATACCACCCGCTTTGGTACCAATTACGGGCAATCC
>CAZJJH010000083.1:0-6814 GCA_964546265.1 uncultured Candidatus Cloacimonadota bacterium | reverse complement strand
GGAAAAATGCTCTTTGGAGATCAGATATTGAACATCCTGGCGCGGGATTACCTCGCCAAGAACCCCGGAAAGAGCATCATTGCAGACGTAAAATGCTCAAAGAACCTCTACGACGACATCACAGCCAGAGGCGGAAAGGCGATTATGTATAAAACCGGGCATGCCAATATCAAAATGCGCATGAAGGAGATTGGCGTGGAATTTGCCGGAGAAATGAGCGGACACGTATTTTTGGGGGATCGCTATCTGGGCTATGACGACGCTATCTACGTCAGTTGCCGTTTCGTCGAGATCGTAGCTGGCACCTCAATGCCTGTTAGCCAATATCTGGCAGATCAACCCAAGATGTACAACACACCGGAGTTGCATACCAAATGCGAAGACAGCCGAAAATTTGAAGTGGTAAAAAAGGTTTGCGATGAGTTCGTTAAAGGCGGATACGACGTAAATGATATCGATGGCGCTCGCGTCACGTTTGAAGACGGCTGGGGCCTGATCCGCGCTTCCAATACCACGCCGGTACTGGTTACTCGCTACGAAGCTTCTACAGAAGCCCGGATGAATGAAATCAGGGATCTGATCGAAAAAGTGATCAACAAATACCTGTAAGAAAATCTAAAACATATATTAAAGCCCGGCGTCAAAACCGGGCTTTGCTGGATTAAGATCTAAACGACTCTGGCGGGAGCTTCTTCTCCCAAGATGATGGCAATCGCGTTGCTTGCTGCCAAATGCCCCATCGCTTCTCTGGTTTCAAGACTTGCAGAGCCGATATGCGGCAGGAGCACAGTGTTCGGCAAAGCAATCAATTCTGGCGGAATGTGCGGTTCATTTTCGTAAACATCAAATCCCGCGGCAAAGATCCATTTCTCTTTTAGCGCCCGCACCAGTACTGGTTCATCAACGATTGCGCCTCGGGCAGTATTAATCAATACTGCACCCGGCTTCATCATTCTCAGTTCTTTTTCGCCCAGCATATGTTTCGTTTCATCGGTTAAAGGGAGGTGCAAACTGAGGATATCGGATTGCTTCAACAGGGTCTCAAAATCCACCAATTCAGCAGCAAAATCCAGCTTCTTGCTCTCTTTAGCAAAGTAGATTATCCTCATGCCAAAACCAATTGCACGCCGCGCCACAGCCTGACCGATGCGTCCCATTCCCAATATACCCAAGGTCTTGTGGTGTACATCCTGGCCCAGAAAAAGCAGTGGTTCCCAGCCGGTGAATTTACCTTCTCGAGTATATCTTTCACTCTCATTGATGCGCCGTGTGGCAGTCATGATCAGCGCCCATGCCAGATCGGCGGTGCTTTCAGTAAGTACGCCGGGAGTATTGCACACTGCAATGTTCCGGGCCTTGGCTGCTTGTAGATCGATATTGTTATAGCCCACAGCATAGTTTGAGATTACCTTCAATTTTGGAGCGCTGTCCATTACGCCAGAATCGATATTATCACCCAAAAGGCAAAGCAGGGCTTCTTTGTCTGAAATCTGCTCCAGAAGTTCAGCCCGGCTAAGCTGGCGATCGCTCACATTTGCCGTTACCTCAAAGAATTCTTCCAGTTCACTCATGGTTTTATCCGGTAGGATTCTGGTTAGCAGCAGTTTTGGTTTATCAGAGTCTGGATTCAGAATACTGAATATCTTTTCATTGCTCCTGGCAATTTCAGCGGGCTTTAGAAAGTATTGAAATTCCAGATTACGCCCCTCGGGATCTTGAGCCCAGAAGTGGTATATATGGAAGTCGGGATTGTGTTTGGGCTTTGTTGTGGCGATATCCTGATGCTTTTCATAGACCCGATCTACATCACTTTTCTGCTCGAAAATCAGGGTGATCGTTCCTTGTGTTTCAGCGCTATCTGCTTGGCAAAAGCCGATCAGCATTTCCCGATGGGCGAAGATCACACACTTTCCCTGATCCAGCCACAGCTTGAGTCCCAGCTTGTTCTGATAAAACTCTGTAAGCCGCTTGAGGTCATTGCTTTTGAAGAATACTATTCCGGACATGCTTTTTCTCCATTATGTTCTTTTATACTAAATGATAAGCGATTAAGCACAAAAATCAAAAGCAAAGAAAAAGCCCGGATGGGGGAGATCCGGGCTGACATGGAGATTGACTGATTTTGAAGGATTATGCTTACATCACTTTCAGGCTATTGCTAAAGATACGACGAATCGTTGCCAGATCAGCTTTTACAGGTGCCATGCTAAGCAACAGGCCCAAAGAAGGGGTTTGCTGGGTGAGTTCCACCAATCTATCGATATCTTGTTCGCTAAAGCCTTCATCGCTCAATTTACTGGTTATGCCCAGGCTGAAGAGCCATGCTTCGATTCCTTTTGCCACTTTATCAGCTTCGGAAGCCTCGCCTTTCAGGTCCGGGATGATGGGTGCAAAGAGATCTGCCAATACTTCAGGGCGGGCGGGATAGATTTCCTTGATTACCGCGGGCAGGATCATAGAAAGCCCCAATCCATGTGCTAACTCAGGTTTGAGGGCAGAAAGGGGATGTTCCAGAGCGTGGGTGAAATGCAGAAGCCCATTATCAAAAGAAATTCCGGCAATTGCAGAGGCATAGGTGAGGAAGTATCTTGCCGCAGGATCCTTGGGGTTTTCCAAAGCGACTGGCAGATACTTTGCTACGAGGCGAATAGTTTCCTTGCCCATCATGATCGCATATGGATTTGCCGCCAAAGTAGTAGTGGCTTCTATTACATGATTCACTGCATCTACGGATACATATCTGGTTTGGTTTTCCGGCAGCCCATACATCAAAGCGGGATCATCGATGGCATAAAGCGGATAGATGCAATCATAAGCGATGGCGGGTTTGTACTCCAATTCAGAAATTGTAACTACGGCAAAGCGGTTCACTTCAGTACCGGTACCATGCGTAGTATTGATCGCGATGATGGGCAAAGCCAATTCTGGGTTGAACTTGAATTCATAGAGTTCACGAGCGCTTCTGCCATCATACTTTAGCAGAATCGCAGCGCTTTTGGCAGCGTCGATTGGACTTCCACCGCCAATGCCAATCACTGCTTGAGCGGCAAAGCGTTTACCCAAAGCCACGGCTTCATCCACTTGTGTATCCGTGGGGTTGGAGGTTACCTTGTTGTACAGGACATGCTGAATTCCTGCTTCGCTGAGTGCGGGTTCTACTACGTCCCAGGCGCCATTTTTGCGGTAGGAAGAGCCCCCAGTCATGATCAGAACGCGGCTAATGCCCATTCCGGCAAGGTTTTTAGCGATATCTGTCATTTTGTGAATGGCACCCAATCCGAAATAATCGGTAGTTCTGGTGCGCAATTCGAACACGGCATTGAGGTCAATCTGTTTTTCCCACATGATTAACTCCTTTTATGTTTTATTTTTTTTGCTTAGTCAATATATGGGTATCGATATAAAAAGGGCGATATCTTGTCAAGTACTTTTTCGTGATATTTTTAGCGATAAACCCGCAAGGTGCTGATAGATAACATATAACAAGAGCAAAAAACACACGATGAAACTTAGCTTTGGCTTCTGGTCGATAAATCCTTGCATAAGCTCACAAAGATAAGAATCTGCCTATAAGACTCAGCCAATCCGCATTTCCGCCCCTATCTCATTGCATCCCAATATCTTTGTCGGAACTTTAGCGAGCCTTCCAGCTTGGATAGTGCTGTGTTCAAAGGAGTATCTAGCGACAAAGGTACGCTAGTGTTGCCCTAAAGCATTGGGGCTAAAAGCATGAAGGGCTTTTACTGAAACATGCTGCATTCTTGGTGCCTGGATTTACCGGTTGTAGCGCAATGCTGTTTGATTGTTGCTTGACAGCCTGGATGTTTTTGTTTAAATGGCTCCACGGTGTGTTTCAAGCATTGCGGCGAAAAATCTGCCGACCATAAGCTTTAAATGTGGCTTGGTGCACCGGAGAATATTCACGCGATAACAGGGGTTAGAATGAAGCGCACCAACAAGGCAAAAGGTCCATACCGGGTAAGCGGGAAAGAAGCGTTAAGCCTTGTTTTGAGATATGTCCGCAGAAAGATCTCGGAACAGCTGAGGGCAGTAGCCGGGATTATCATATATCTTCTTCTGTTTCAGAGCCTGGTATTGGGGATCCCGATTCTGGAAGCGGCAACCATAGCCATAGGAATGGCGATGGTAGTTTTTGGCCTGACTCTTTTTCTGGAGGGCTTGTTGATCGGGATCATGCCGATGGGTGAGGAGATAGGCATCCGCTTGCCGCAAAAAACGGGTACGCTTGTGATTCTTCTGATCGCCTTTGTTCTGGGCCTGGGGGCAACATTTGCAGAGCCGGCGATTGGGGTCTTAAAAGTGGCAGGGAGCAGCGTTCTGGCATGGCAGGCTCCGCTTCTGTATTTGCTGCTCAATCGTTTTGCCGGATACCTGGTAGGGGCAGTAGGATTGGGAGTGGGTTTGGCGCTTTTGATAGGAATGTTCCGTTTTTTGAAGGGCAATTCTTTGAAACCTTATATTTATGTTTTAGTAAGCTTGCTATTGCTACTTTCCGGCTATTGCACTTTCCATCCAAATCTAAGGCATCTGTTGGGCTTAGCCTGGGATTGTGGGGGAGTAACCACCGGGCCGGTTACCGTTCCATTGGTTTTGGCATTGGGCATAGGAATCAGCCATGTGGCAAACAGAGGGGGAGAAAAAACCGAGGGAGGTTTTGGAGTAGTAACATTAGCATCCCTGGTTCCGGTAATCGCGGTATTGAGTTTGGGAATAATTCTGGCTCCCAAGCTTCCCGCACCGATGGATGAGATCAGTTTCTTTGCCGATAAGGAGATTAAGTATCTCTTTGAAACTCCGGAGGATAAGAAGGATTACGCCATTGCCAAAGCGGGATATGCCGCGCAATTGTCAGCTTTTGGAGGGGATAGGGAATCATTGATGCATTATGTAGCAGAAATTGGGCATTCTGAAAAGCGCGTAAAAGAGGTGTTTGGTTCCCGGGAAGAATTGCGAAACTGGTTGATCCAAAACGGTACGGAGGAGCTGAAGCGGGATTTTCCGGATCTAATGTTGCAGAACGAGAAAACCCGAGTGCAAAAACATAATGCGATAAGAGAAATTGATATCAGTACATTTATTCGACGTAACATCACCAATGCACTAAGGGCAATAGTGCCTCTTTCTCTGTTTCTTTTGGGAGTTTTGTATTTTATCTTAAGAGAGCGGTTGGCGAAAACTGATGAGGTGTTTTTAGGACTGCTTTTTGCCATCTTGGGGATGGCGATATTCAGCGGAGGCATCGAGCTGGGACTTTCCAAAATCGGCGATCAGGTGGGTTCTAATCTACCGGTATCCTTCATTAGGATGGAAAATCCTGCCGCGGAGAAAATCATCCGTGATTTTGATCCTGAGAGCGTAAATCGAGCGATAAAAGCAGACGGCAGCAGTAGTGAATTCTTTTACTATGAAGAGAATGGCAATATAGAAGCAGTGCATTTCCAAGCCCAAAACTATGATGAAGGCGGCAAGCTGTATCGCTATGTGCCGGAGAGGGGCCCTCTTTTTGGGAGAACGCCCTACAGTATGGTGGGCATCCTGGTAGTGATGATCTTTGCCTTCATTATGGGCTATAGTGCCACCCTGGCAGAACCCGCCCTGAATGCTCTTGGGCTAACGGTCGAGGATATCACCGTGGGCGCTTTTAAGAAATCTACCCTCATCCAATCCGTAGCGGTTGGGGTTGGTAGCGGGATCATGTTGGGAGTGGCAAAAATTATCTGGAACATTCCGCTTTTTTGGCTATTGGGTCCCCTGTATCTGCTTTTGCTAGTTGCAACGCGGCTTTCTACGGAAGAGTTTGTAAATATTGGTTGGGATAGTGCTGGTGTAACAACGGGTCCGATCACTGTTCCATTGGTACTCTCAATGGGTCTGGGCATTGGCAGTCAGGTGGGTGTAGTTGAAGGTTTTGGAATACTATCCATGGCGTCGGTATGTCCGATAATCTCTGTATTGGGAATGGGTTTGGTGGTGAATCTGCGGCGCAAGGCATTTCTTCGGGATAACGACCCGGAGAGTATTGAAATCGGCAACGAGGAGCTAAGCTTATGAAGGCTGTAAAGATAAGCATCATTTTAAACAAAGCTTTCTCCAAATCTATCGTAGATGATCTCTTTGCCCTGGGTATCCGCCATTTGTTCATAGAAATGGGACGTTCCTCAGTGTTGAACAAAAACACCGGTTTCACGAATTTTCTGAAGCGGCAGACATTGGTTACCTATCCCATCGAGATTTTGAGCATGATCCTGGACGAAAGCGATGAAAACGCCGTGCTGAGCTATGTATCCAAAAAATATGATCTCAGAACACCGGGGAAGGGCACCATCTACAGCCATGATATCGATGTCCTGAAGCAGCATCCGGATTATTGCAGAAAGCAGGAAATTCACTTTAAAAGCAAGCATGGCGATCATTTCTTTCAACAGCTTGCCGGGATCATCTGTGTGGTTCAGCGTACAGAGGGGGATAAGATATCCCGCATTTCTTTGAACTATGGCGCCAGCGTGCCCGCCACCACTCATGGAGAAGGCTCCGGGGTGCGGGATAAACTGGGTCTTTTGCGGATTACGATGCCCCCAGAAAAAGAATTGGTAAATCTGGTGCTAAGCAAACACGATACAAATCCCGTAATGGAACTGTATATTGAGGTGGGTAAGCTGGATGAACCCGGGCGGGGCATTGCCTATGTGTTTCCCATCAAACAAGGCATTGTAAATACTAAGATATCCCGCTCCCGGATCGATCAGGCGGCAAGCCTGGAGCAGATGGTTTCTGCCATAGACTCGCTGAAAGG
>CAZJJH010000082.1:0-6829 GCA_964546265.1 uncultured Candidatus Cloacimonadota bacterium | reverse complement strand
TTCAAGAATCTTGCTTCCAGTAACCCCGCGAATCCCAATAAATATAGCCAGGAGCAAATCCAAAGCGGGCTGCAAAATACTATCTCCTTGAATGCTTCAGAAAGCAATCTGGACTTCCTGGCAGAAGGTAAGAGGCTTGAATATTGCTTTAGACAGTATTCTGTGACTGACAGCGGCTTCAGCGAAGTGCTTGGTAAGCGAGATAACCTTGCTTTGGGCTTGAGGATGGGGCAGAAATATCAGCTTTCGCTGTTGGACGCCGGATCACAGCTTTCGATCCGTGGGGATTTTGCGGATGAAAGATACTACACCTGGCGCGCAGAGCAGGAGATGAGCTATTCCGGAAGGGTCAAATATGTTCTGGGTGCTAATATAGGTACAGCATTTTCCTTACCCTCTCTTTATGATATGTATTGGATAGGAGACAGCGAAACGCTGGGGAACCCCGAATTAAGGAGTGAAAGCTCCTGGGCCTATAGCTTGCGGGCGGCTCTTGAAGGCGATAGCTGGCATGCACACGCTGCCTACTATCATAATGAGATCGATAATCTTATTCAATGGCGACAGATATTTATGTTCGGAAGCCGCTGGCAGCCGTTCAATGTGGGCACCGCCAGAATCCGTAATCTGGAGTTTTCCGGTAACTGGCAGGCTCTGGAGGCAGTGGAACTTTCGGGTGAGCTTACTGTTACTGATGCCAAAGATTATTCCTTAAGAGAAGATGGCAGTGCCTCTGCCACATATGGGAAGTATCTTACTTACACCCCGTTAATGAAGGCAAATCTTAATGTGAAATATGTTGACCAGAGGCGGCTTTTGAGCGTGAGCTGGAACTACACCGGAGAGCAATACAGCACGATAGACAACGCGATAAAACCTTTGGCAGCTTTTGATACGGTGGACATGGCAATGATGCAGAAATTTACCCTACTGAAGCTGGATCTGGCCTTGGATCTGAAACTGAAAAATATCTTTGATAAAAGATACGAAATATATGCCTATACCCCTCAACCCGGATTTAACTGGAGCTGCGGCCTGACCCTGAGCTATCATCTGCAATGATAATCCGGAGCAAAATGAATAAATCAAGATAATGCAGAGCTTGACAAAAAGATAAGGGCAAAAACAATGGCAACGTGACTTGATGGTGCTTACAAAGGTAATAGGGAATTCGTAAACGAAGCGGCCTCCGCCACTGTATGCAGCAAAAAGGTTCGGAAAGTCACTGTCCAAAATGGATGGGAAGGCTTTTCCGGGGGATTGATCTCCCAAACCGCTGTGAGCCAGGAAACCTGCCAGCAAGTATTGAAACACCCCCACGGAGAGAGGGGAGGTGTATGAATAAGTTGAAGTTCATCTCAAGTCACGAATAAACATATGAGGTGAACAAAAATGAAACCAGGCTATGCCACCATATTGGCGTTTCTGCTCTGCTCCTTTACCCTGAGCGCACAAACTCTGTTTGTGGTTAATTCTCAATCCCGCATCTTAAGCCGGATTGATCTTACCGATAATACCGTAGATAACAATTTTGCCGGGTTGGGGAATATTCCTAACAAGGTCTTTGTGACGGAAGAGAACCTGTGGGTTGTAAATTCTGGAGATAACTCTGTGCAACAGATAAGCACACAAAGCGGAGAAACTATAGCAAATCATTTCGTAGCTACCGGCAGTAATCCCTGGGATTGCGTATTAGAGGAAAACTATCTATATGTAAGCGGATTGATCAGCTCGAAAGTGTATAAGATGGATGCCTCTACCGGCGAAGTGCTGGCTTGGGTGGAAGTGGGCAACTCTCCCGGAGCGATGCGAGTGCACCGCAATAAATTGTATGTCTGCAACGCGGGCAGCTATCTTACAAATTATAGTGGCAGTTCTGTATCGGTGATAGATCTGGATTCGTTTAGTGTGATCCAGACTATACAGGTAGAGGCGAATCCACAGTATGTTGTAGAATATAACGGTCTCCTGCATGTTTCCTGCACAGGAAACTGGGCAGATGTGACGGGTAAGATATGCATCCTGGATCCCGTAGAAGATACATTGAATGATGTGATAGATCTGGGCGGCAGCCCCGGTAATATCTGGATCAATGAGCAGGGCATTGCGTATGTGGGTGACGGCAGTGGTTTTAGTCTCTATAGCTACAATGCAAACGATTTCAGTTTGATAAATCCTGCTTCTCAGCCGCTACCCCATGCAGCTTCGGATCTTACCGGAAACATTAGTATGATTGCCCTGCTGGATCCTCAATGGGGGGATAACGCAGTGGTAAATATCTTGCATCCGGATTTGAGCGATTGGAAAAGTTTCACGGTAAGGTTGATGCCCACCGATATTAAGTTGCTGGAAACTACCACCGGTTCTACAGACGAGATAAATACTCCGCAGGCTCTTACCAGCTATCCCAATCCCGCAGAATCAGGAGCAAAGATTCGCTTCAGCGCATCAGTAGAAAGCGATGGAGAGCTTGCTATATATAACCTTCGCGGGCAGAAAGTTCAAAGCCAGGCAATGCGCAAAGGCAGTGCCGAAATCCTGCTTACACGGCTACCCTCTGGTTTATATTTTTACCGTTTACAGAGTGCTAAGGGCTCTTTGACCGGGAAATTCATTGTAAAATAGAGCGAGCCCGGTTCTTCGGCTTGTAAGCATTTAGAGATATAGATTCTGCCGGATAAATCCGGGAGAATCCAGCTGTCTTTAGAAACAAATTGAAGTGTGGTGGATTTTTTGCTGTAGAGTAAAGTGCCAAAGATTGCCCGGAAATGATCCTTGACATAAAAATCAATCTTCATATCTTTGCGGTCGATGAAAAAGATCAATGAATCTACCCGCAAACACGGGCCCTCAGAAGTGCTGGAACATGCCTCAGGAGGCATAAATCCGGAGCTTTTACCAAACCTGATGCATAATTTGCCGGGTATGGCCTATAGGTGTAAGAACGATTCAAAGTGGTCGATGCTATTTATATCTGAGGGAAGTGTGGAGCTAACCGGTTATCATGCCTCGGAACTTCTCCACAACGCCAGCTTGAGTTACGATGAGATCATTGTTTCGGAAGATCGGGAGATGGTAAGACAGGTAATCAACGACGCCGTGATCAAGCATCTGCAGTTTCAAATGGAATATCGTATTATGCACAAAAATGGCAGCGTACGCTGGGTGTGGGAAAAGGGTAATGCCGTTTACGACAAGCACCACAATCCAGTATTTCTGGATGGATTCATCACGGACGTAACGGCTCGCCGAAGCGCTGAAGAAGAGCTGAAAAAGTTAGCCGGGGATCTTTCTGAACTAAATGCTACCAAGGATCGGTTCTTCTCTCTTTTGGCGCACGACCTGCAAAATCCGGTATACGCCATCATCTCGCTATCGGAGTTCATTGCAGAAAACTTCAGCAGCTTTGGCAGAAAAGAGATTGAGGACGCATTGCTACAGGTGCACAACGCTGCCCGGGGGATCTATACTCTTTTGGAGAATTTGTTGGATTGGGCGCGTTTGCAAACCGGGCAGATATCTTATCAGAAAGAGTTTGTTTCTTTGAAAAAGACGATTGATTATGCGATAGATCACTATAAAAAGGCAGCTACACAAAAGGGTATAGTATTGGAATTTGCGTATGAACAGGACTATATGGCAGAGTGCGATCTAAGGCTACTTTCTTCAATTTTACGCAATCTTATATCAAATGCGATTAAATACTCCTATCCTAAAAGCAAGGTGAGTATCTATTTGCGCAGAAATGGTGATACTTTAGAAATCTGTGTGGAAGACAAGGGTCTGGGCATCTCCCGGCGTCATCTGCAGAACCTGTTTCGGATCGATAATGATCTGCGCCAATATGGTACTGCCAACGAAGCCGGTAGTGGTTTGGGCTTGATTCTGGTAGATAATTATGCCCGCTTGATGGGCGCAAAGCTACATGTGGAAAGCAAACTGAATCATGGCAGCAAATTTAGTCTGCTGATTCCGGGGAAAATTTGATTGACGCTAAGGCAGGGTTCAAAAACAATGCCCTTCACAACAGAACCATGGTAGGATATGAACACATTATTCAAACCCGAATTAGTTCGCATCGTTGATGCATTTGAGAACAAGGCTGAATGCCTTAACTACATGGCAGAGTTACTCTCTGCCAGTGGATGTCTTAGCTTTCCGGATCGCTATCTGGCGGCCGTAAAGGGTCGTGAAGAGATTATGAGCACCGGAATCGGAAGGGGCATAGCCATACCTCACGCGCGGGACCTTACTGTAAACAATCTAAAAATAGCTGTTTGCAAAATAGCTGACGCGCTGGATTTTCAATCTGTGGATGACGAGAAAGTAAATCTCGTGTTTATGATTGCCGTACCCCAAAACTCCAATCATGAATACATGAAGATTCTCAGAAACCTTTCTGAATATTTGCGCCAGGAAGAAAACCGGAATTTGCTTTTAAGCGCAAGTACAGATACGGAGTTATATGAATATGTACACGAAATTGAAGATAGCATTTGCCCTGATTCTGCTCATTAACATCAGCAGTCTGGGAGCTCAGGCTGAAGACGCCGGCAGTACGGGTTTCAGTACACTGAAGCTACTTTATGGGGCGCGCGCAACAGCCATGGGGGGTGCAGGTCTGGGAATTCCTGCCAATCCTGAAGCCCAAAACTTGAATCCCGCCGCAATCTTAAAAGCTCCGGATCACAGGATCGGCAGCACTTTCCTGGATCACCTGGTGGGTAGCGCCGGAGGTGGAATCCATTACGTATACCCCAAAAACATATACGAGGCATGGGCCGCTCAGCTGACCTATTGGAATAGCGGAGCAATGGACAGAACCGAGATCAGTTCCACCGGAGAGTTAATCGAAACCGGGGAGACTTTTGGAGCCTACAGCATGGTTGCATCTGTATCCACAGCCAGATTTGTAAGTCCTGCTCTGGACATTGGCGGCACTCTGAAATTCATCTTCGACAGTATCGATAGTAATAGTGCTTCTGCGGCGATCTTGGATATCGGAGTTTTGCATCATACTGCCAATCCTAATATCAAGGTAGGTTTAGTTCTGAAAAACTTAGGCGTTCAAACCTCATATTATAGCGAAGAGAAATTTAAAGAGAGCCTGCCTTTCAGTTATGGCGCAGGATTCTCCATGCAGATGGGGGAGAAGCTTTTGGGGGCTTTGGACATCGGCAAGGCCGGCGGAGAGGATTTGACCCTTAGGCTGGGGGCGGAGTTTCAATTGAATCCTGCCCTGGCAATACGTGGTGGCATAAAGAGTAATGCCGCAGATTATCAAATGGGCTCCTTTTGGGGCTATACCGGTGGTGGCAGTTTGGGACTCGGCTACAACGTTCGCAACTGGAAAGTGGATTATGCAGTGTCTTCTTATGGGGATCTGGGCATAACCAATCAACTGAGCCTAAGCTATCTCTTAGCTAATTGAATAAAGGATCTGATTTGCACAATTTTCTATTTGAACTGGGAACAGAAGAACTGCCGGACAGCGTGATTGTGCCGGCGATCAGCAATCTGCAAAGCTCTTGCGCGGAGATGCTTTCGGCGCAAAATCTTAGCTATGAGGAGATCCGGGTGGCCTCTAGCCCCAGGAGACTGGCCATTTGCGTAACTGGATTGCCTGAGAAACAAAGTGATATCGAAATCTTAAAAACCGGACCCTCTGTGAACATCGCTTACACAGAGTCTCACCAGCTTAGTAAGGCGGGACAGGGTTTCTTGCGGAAAAGCGGCGGCACTGAGCAAGATGTTTTTATTCAAAAAACCGAGAAAGGCGAATTTATGGCGGTAAGCTTTGTGCAACAGGGCTTGCCAACCGGTGATATCATGCGGGACTGGCTCTTGAATTCCCTCGCAAAGATTCCCCTGCCCAAGAAGATGATTTGGAAGAACAAAAACCTGGCCTTTTCCCGACCGATTCGTTGGATTGTAGCTATGTGGGATTCCGCAGTAATAGAAATGGAATACGAAGGAATAATGGCGGACAGGATTACTTATGGTAATCGATATCTGGGTCTGGACAAAAAGCTGATTATTGAACAAGCTGACTCATATTTTGATTTGTTGAGACAAAACGGTGTGGTGGCAGATCGTGATGCCCGAAAAGAAATGATCCGGAAGCAATTTGCGGAGCTTTTTGAGGGTTCTACATATAAGGTAAAGGAAGACGAGCGTCTGTTGGATACAGTTTGCAACCTGATAGAGCATCCTTGCGCAGTAATGGCAGAATTTGATGCATCCTTCCTGAGCTTGCCCGAGAAGATCATTACTTCCACGATCAGCCAAAATCAAAAATACTTTTCTGTTTACGGCGAAAACGATCTTTTGAGCAATAAGTTCGTGTTTGTTTCCAATGGTGATCCCGAACATAGCCAGATTATCAAGGCGGGAAATGAAAAAGTAGTTGCAGCCAGGTTGGAGGATGCCATTTGGTTTTTTCAAGAGGATACTAAACGGAAGCTTGATTCCTTCGTGCCCCATCTGAAAGATGTGGTTTTTCAATCCCGCCTCGGCACACTCTATGAAAAAACAGAGCGGATAGAAGAACTTTGTGCCTGTCTTGCCGATGAACTGGCTCTTGATGCCGGAGTAAAAAAGCGGGCAATTCGCACAGCACACCTTTGTAAGGCGGATCTGGTAACCCTGATGTTAGCAGAGAAAGAATTTACTAAATTGCAGGGTTATATGGGTATGCAATATGCGCTGGCGGGTAACGAAGAAGCGGAAGTAGCGCTGGGAATATATGAGCATTACATGCCCCGGGGCAGCAATGATGCCTTACCTGAAAGCATCAGCGGAGCGCTTTGCGCTATCGCGGACAAAGTGG
>CAZJJH010000081.1:0-6859 GCA_964546265.1 uncultured Candidatus Cloacimonadota bacterium | reverse complement strand
ACGGGTGCAACGGGGGTATCTTGATTTGTGCGGAAGCTCAGAAGCTCTATATTTGTTAAGTTTTGAATATTCATTAACCGAAGATAGAGAAGCCAATCTGCAGCAGAAGTTTAGCTGGGAGCAAGATATCTATGTCCGCCGCATAAGTCCTGCCCGGGAAGATTCCGTGAAGGTGTTTGACCAGGCAGAACTCAATTCCTGTACTGCCGGGGGATGCGACGGTGTTCCCGAGTTGTACACCGATGCTCAGGGGCGCAGTTGGTTGTATCAGGGAGGAACCCCGCACCTGATTCGCCTGGACCCCCATGCAAGCGAGTTTAAGAACGTAAACAAGGATGCAGACGTCAATATCATCAGCATCAATGCAACATCATCCGGCAAAGATCTGGTATTCTATCAAAAGCAGGAACAGTATTATCTGGCAGAGATCCAGAGTTTTCTAAAGGGAGCTAAGAATGTTCCTGCCATGGATTTTGGCGCGTATAATCCCCGTAGATCGCAGCTACTATTGTCTTTGGATAAGGAGAGTGTTTTTTTATCTATGGGGAATATGTCGGGAATATATCGACGACCGGAGAGCTTTGTAATCTTGGGTAACAAACCGGTAGCGGATGGCTACTATGTTTGGCAAGCCAGCGACCTGCTAAGCCGCAGTTTTGGTAATCAGGATTATTCTGAACAAAACACATTTAGTACTTATGCAAACTCGATGTTGGCAATATGCTACCCATCGTCTGACATAGCCGGAGTGCAGATTATGGAGCTTTACGACGAACATGGCGAGCTGCTAAAGCGTCAAGAGATCGCAGATGCGTCCTCAGATTGGGACTTGATTGGTTTCAATCACAATAACGATACTGTGCTCCTGAGATCAGATAAATCATATTATGTAATACCCATTCGGAAAAGGATCCAAAGAATAGCTTCACTGCCTCAAAGCTCATTTGCTAACCAATCCGCGGGTACCGACCTACCATTTTCCCATGAACCGACAAATTGGAAGATTCTCCCGGGCAAGGAGAGCTTGACTTTACTGGCGGAAGAGTTAATCTACGGGCAAGGTACGCAATACAGTTGCTCCCTATACGAGTATAAGGGAGGTAATATCACTGAAATCGAAGTTATGCCGGATCATAGTTTGATCCATCACATAGAGGAAAAAGGTCTTTTGTACTTTATAAAAAACCGGGACGAATTGAGCAAGCGAGAGATTATTCTGTATGATCTGAATCTTCACAAAGCCTCCAGCGTATGTACGTTGAATGATGAGGATAAATATTTGTTTTGCGAAGAAGATTTATTCGTCGTTACCGCCAATGCTTACAAAAAATACTATAATGGACAATTTCACTCCTCCGGGGTCTTCATTGCCGCTGAGACAGAGTTTGGTGAGCTGGTAAAATCATACAAAGGGGGACTTACGTCTCTATGGAAGCTTCTTAGGTCCAGTGGAATAGACAGCAAGGGAAACATTTTCTTTCCCAAACAATCGTTGCAATTGGACAGGGATAGCAATCAACTCTCCAGGGGGATCAGTTTTTTTGACTTTAGTAGTGAATCCATTGCAGAACCAATGTTACAGGATGGAGCAGTACCAGAATTAAGGTTTCCTTCTTTTATCCTGAATATTTTCGATAACTCTGTAAAGTATCAACCCTCTTGGTACAGGATTTCAACCGCTTGGGATGGTGTATATGTTCAACACTTAGAGGATCGATCCGGAAAGTGGCACAGCAGAATCAGCAAGTTTGAGGAGGGCAAGCTGATACTGAAGCCGGATGACGCGGTTTTTGCAGAAACAGATCCTGAAATTATCGAGACTATCCAAACTGCCAATACTGCCAATTATCGCATAGCGCATTCCCGGGAAAAACTGTACTATATTGGTGAAGACAAAGGCAGCATCGATCTTGATAAATACAAAGCCATGGGAGATTATCTAAATGTTTACGGGATTAGGGAACATGATGGCAAGCTCTGGCTGAACATCGGCACATCCTTGCTGAAGCACGATCCCAAGCGTAACCTGACCTTTCAGTACGGTGAAAAGGATGGTCTGCCGGGCGAGATTGAAGCTATCTGGATTGATCCTCAGGGATTGGTTTATGTATTGGGGAAAGAGGCGATCTTCACTATGCAGCAGGCTGCAGCCGGGATGATACTAAACATACCGTGGTTCACTACGGGAAGCTCCCGGTACGGTTCTGCCCAGCCCCTAAAGCTGAGCTACAAACAGAATAGCATTACAATCCCGATTGAACTGCCATCGGTGACGGATCCGGGTAACTGTATGCTGGAGTATCGCTTGAAAGGTGTTGACAAAAAGTGGCAGCGTACGCCATACCAAGAAACAATCGAGTATCAAAGATTGCGTCCCGGCAGATATGAATTCGAGATCAAGGCGTTCTCTCAGGATGGCGAAGAATCTGAAACCAAGGCGTTCAAAATCCGCATACTTCCCCCATGGTATGCCGCCTGGTGGGCGTATTTGCTCTATATTCTGATCCTGATTACTGCGATCAAACTAATCTATGATGCCCGAGTGCGAAAGCTGAAAGAGGATCGCAAGCGTCTGGCAGGATTGGTGGAAGCAGGCACTCGCAAGATCCGGGAGCAACATCGAAAGATGAGCGATTCAATAGAATATGCCTCTTTGATTCAGCGCTCGATTCTGCCACCCCAGGAGGAAATGATCAAAGCCTTTCCTGATTCCTTTGTGATCTGGCGTCCCCGCGATGTGGTGGGTGGAGATTTCTATTGGCTACATCGGGTTCCGGATACCGGCGAAGTACTATTTGCAGTGATCGATTGCACCGGACATGGTGTGCCGGGGGCGCTACTTTCTATGACGGTAAATACGCTATTGAACAACATCGTGAAAGAGCATGGAGCACAGCGTTTGAATGAGATATTGAGCCTTTTGCACAAAGGGATAGCAGGCACTTTGCATCAAGATAACGAAAACAGCCGTCAGGATGGACTGGCGATCTCGATCATCAAGTTTCATAAAGACCGGAACTACCTGTGCTTTGCGGGAGCAGAACAGAGTTTGCTCTATTACGATATCCTCGACCATGAAGTGAAACAAGAGCGGGGCTCCAGGTTCAGTCTTGGAGGCGCAAAATGGCACCAGGAATTGTCCTTTGAAGAAAGACGCATTGAGTATGTTCCGGGAACCAAGTTCTATCTTTTCAGTGATGGGATTGTGGATCAGGCAATAAGTAGCGAAGGGCGGACAAAGCGCTTGGGCAGCAAGGGTTTTATTGCTATGATAGAACGTGCTGCGAACTTGCCGATGCCAGAGCAAGCCGCGATGTTCAACCAGGAACTTGATGACATTCTGGCTGAACATGAGCAACGGGACGACATCTGTGTGGTAGGTTTTGTGGCTCTGCCTAAGTAGGAGCCTGGCAGACCAATCCGGGCATATAGCAGCCTGAATGTGGAAGTAGCTTTTAGCCTCCTTTATTATAAAATGAGCAGTTATAAACCGTAGCTACACTATGGGCTATCTACCCAAAAGGGCGGATACTGTTTCCGCCCTTGTGTGTGATTATTGCTATTGTCTATTAGTTATCTTTCACTGCGATGACAATGTAGTAACAGCGGTCAAAAACTGCTGGGAAACTGCAGTGGTTTTCTACAGTTTGAAACAGGGGAGTGAATACACCGTTGGGACTTTCCGACATACCGAGCTGGTAGTAGCTTGCGTTTTGCACATGATCCCAGTTAAGATGAATTTCTCCATCCTGTAGCGAGATATTTACCACCGGTTGCACCAATCCGCAGCTTATCTGAAGCGGAACATCAGCACCCAGAATTTCTCCGGTGCCGGGGCTTAGCTCAAGGTCTGCATCATAGATCAGATCATCAGTATGGCTATAGACCTTGAATGTCACGTTTTCTCCGGATTCTGCGAGCTGAATCGGGATGCTAACCATGTTGCTGCGATTCGAGAAAACAAATCCTGTGCCGCGGCATTCTTCACCTACGAAAGCGCCTACCAGATCACCAATTTCGGCAGGATTGCCCATAACGCTGACCGTTGCGTGCACAGTGGCAGGGGGATTGGGGTATTGGGTGATGGTCCAATCTGGCAAATCCGGATTGGGCAGGATATCAACTACGAAGGGATCGAGTTCTGCACAGAGTGGCAGTTTGGTGCTTCTACCGGTGTTATCCTGTGCCTGGATATAGTAGTACAGGTTTTCTACGGCAGGAATGGTGAGAGAACTTGTCCAGGTGTCGTAGTCCTCTGCGATCAGCGGTCTCAGATTCCATGGTCCCGAGGGGGATGTGCTCCATTTTATGAAGCTGCCCGTAAGGTTCAAGGAATTTGCATGCTCCACTTCAACGCTGATAGTAAACTCTTCGTGTGCATACAGTTGAGTGGGGGGATTGTGCTTTACAAAGATCATCTGATCATCAAATATGGTATTTACCCGGCAGTGCAAGGCATCAGTTGATTGGTAGCTGGCAAAAGCATATCCGCTCACTTCGAATCCGGGCATGGCACTTTGATAAACTGCAAGGGCAGCGGCATCGTTGGCAGTAGCCATCTGGGGAACATAGATTTTACCATTCATGATGAAGGAATTGGTATAGGGTTCATCATTGGGAGTATCTACACGGAAGATGCGATATGGCGTGCCGTAGCTGCTGGTTTGAGCTTGCCATTGTACCACCGAGTTTTCGATGGCGGCGTATTGTGGGTGAGTGGAGGGAACCCGGCGGATGATTACTTTGTCCACATCCAATAGTTTCGCCCAGCAATCGATATGGTCTATATAGGTGGCTGTGGGGTCTGTGTAGATCTGATATTCGGAGATTCCCAAGATGTCGCTAAAGCGTTGACTGATTTGGGTAAGGTTTAGCTCTGTGTTTTCGGAGATCACCAGTTCGGTGCTCATCGCTTTACCCCTGCCGTCGGTCATAACATTACCGCCGGTGTGGTTCATCTCCAGATCATAGATGTCCAAAGCCAGGAAATCTGCCATCACCCCGGGTATTTCGTTGTCTAATGGCCTTGGGCGATTGTAGTTAAAATCTACCAGATGCATATCTCCTTCTGCGTCGAAGATGGTCCATGGAGCATAATCCCGGGTCCAATATGAATCGGAGGGAGCATTGATATATTGGACATTTTCCATTGTTACTCCGTTGGTCTGCAGAGCGCTGTGGGCAGCACTTTGGGACTCATCGCTCACAATCACATAGAGCAGGGCATCTTCGGAAAGATCGGCAAGTAGGGAATAGGGTTGGCCGAAGGGATAGCGTACCACTGCTCCTTGAGCGGGTTCCCATTCGGCTACAAAACGGGGTTCCACAGGGAATGGATTTATCGGAGTGTCGACCGTCAGACTGACTGGGATGGATAGTGCAGGATTGTTTGCTGCATTTGAGTTGATGATGACGGCAGCGGAATAAATGCCATCTTCCAGATCTGTAGTATTCAAGGTTAAGCTAATCTCAGAATATTCCCCTGGGGGAGTTGTACCGCTGTTTATATCCAGGGAACACCAGTTTGCCGGCTGAGAGGAGTTACTCTGGGTAAGCTGGATTGTGCCTTGCAGAGAATGAGGAGTAATGCCCCATTCATCACCGGAGATTATCCAGGGTAAATTTATATCTCCCAAGGCAGCACTGCTAATAGTAACATTTACAGTTGCTGTGGCAGTTTCTCCATCGTAGATGCCGCCATATCCGCTGGAGTTTTCATAATGCCAATTGATGGTTATTCCGGTACCGCTTTGCAGATTTGCCGTCAACTCATTGGAACCCCCAGCAAGGCTTGAGACGCTATTCACCGTGACGGTAGAAGGGAAAGAAATCTGAATATCCTTCAGCCATTCGTTGTCTGTGCTGTTGTTTATAACACTGAAGTTCCAGGAGGCATTTGATCCCGGTGAATATGACGCAGTGTCAGAGACTATGGTGGATCCAGCTATGCTTCTTTCCATCTTTTCGGGCTCCGGAATAGACCAGAGTAGATCCTCACTCCCGTTATTACTAATGATAATGGTTCGAGAAGCTGTAAACCCGCTGTTTATTGATTCCGAAATAGATTCTGGCGATACTGCAATGAGGGGAGCATCCTGTATTGTGGGGAAAAGCTTCAGCCTTAGATCGGGAAGATTAGCAGAAGCGTAGAGGTATGATGGGATAGATGAATCGCTACGATTCTGTCTAGCGCGAATCGTATTTGAGCTACTGTATTTCCACAATGGGTATGCACTTATCCATGACTGATGGTTTTTGACAATCAAGATGCTTAAGTTTGAGCTTCCATTGTATTCGAAGCTGGTGTCGAGTTCTACTTCCATCCAGCCACTACCGGCAGAATTGGTAAAGCTTCCGCTAAATACCAATGTATAACCGGAAGTACTATAAGTTCCATTACTAAGGGTATTTGCTGCGCTATGCTTCATATAGATGTTTACGTTTTCTATTGGGTTTGTATCAGTACCGGATGATTTATTATATGCGATAGCGCTAATAGAGCCCAAAGCGTTTATCTCGTCTGCTAAATAGATAGCTTCGTGCACACTGTAGTTGTAATATCGATCCAGAGGATAGGACTGGCTGGAGCTTCCGCTTCCGATGCTGATGATTTCCGGTTCGCCTACTTCTAACTGAATACTATGCTCAGCAGTATAAGCACCTGCAGAACTGCTCAGAGAAAAGAATGCTAAAGTACCGGCAGGGATACTGACATCCGCGCAAATGCTAAAAGTCAGGCACTCGCTGCTTCCAGCAGATATGGGGGAGAAGAACTGGGTCGGGCTGGCAATACTAACTCCCGGTGTTGGAGAACTAATCACAGTGAAGCCACCTGGGCTTATTGCAGCACCGTTATTCA
>CAZJJH010000080.1:0-6899 GCA_964546265.1 uncultured Candidatus Cloacimonadota bacterium | reverse complement strand
TTAGGATCCAGTAGGTTCACTCCTGTAGGGGTTCGAGTCCCCTCTTTCGCACCATATTGATGGATTTAATACTAAGGAGAATAAAGTGCAGGTAGAATTCAACGCAATCAATGCAGTAACTAAAGAAATCAACATCACAGTTTCCCCGGAAGATGCCCAAAAGGCATGGGAAAAATATCTTCGAAAAGCCGCCAAGCAGGTGGATGTTCCCGGTTTTCGCAAAGGCAAAGCTCCCATGGCTTTGATCGAACGTAGCCACGGAGCCCTTTTGACCGATCATTTTTTGAAGGACAGCGTTAGCGATTTCTTTGAAGAAGCTGCTAAAGAGCACGATATCAATTACTTGCTATATCCGGACGTAAAGGATGTGCAGTGGGAAAAAGGCCAGGAAATGAAGATAAAGATAGAGATCGAACATGAACCTGAGATAGAATTTAAGCAACTTGACCACCTGGACGTGCCTTACAATCCGATTACGCTGGAAAGCGAAGTAGAAAAATATCTGGAAGAGCTGAGGCAAAACGGCGGAACAGTCGTGGACGTTGATGAAGCTCAAGAAAATGACCATGTAAACGTGGAGCTGACTGTGGATGTAGATGGTGCAGAACTGGTGCGCAATGCGTCCTTTTTCGCCGGAGAATATCCGGAGCGTAGGGCTTTGCCGGAGCTCATCGGTAAAAAAGTGGGCGAGACCATCTCCAAAGAACTAAGCGGAACTGATATCAAGCTGGTATCCAGAGACACATCTGTAGATTTGGGAAATGAAAAGAACTATTCCGTAAAAATAATGGTAAACTCTATCGAGCGGATGCAATATCCAGAGCTTAATGATGATTTTGCCAAAGATATGGAATTTGACAGTATTGAAGCCATGCGGCAGAAAATCGCCGAAGATATGAAGCTTGCCAATGAGCACAAAAATCTGGACGTAATGAACTACGCGATCGTATCCAAGCTTTTTGTGGACAACAATTTTGATCTTCCAATGAAGACGATCAGCTATCTGGCACAACAGGAAGCCCAGCGGCATCCCAATAAAGAATACCACCAGTTCCTGGAGTACCAATATCGCATGCAAATCTCTCAAGAAATGGTAACGATGTACATTCTCAATCAGTTACGCAAGCAAATTGAGCTTGAGATTACAGATGAGATGATCCAGGAATACATCAAACATGAAGCGATCCTGGCAGATCATACCGTGGAAGCTTATAAAGAAGCTCATAAGGATGAGATTGCCTCGGAAGGCTATGCCAATGGAGTACGCAATTTCTACATCTTGCGCAAGCTCGCCGAGACCGCCAATTTCTTCATCCCAGAGCCAGAGAAAAAGGAAGAAGAGGCTACCGAAGCTGAAACTTCTGCAGTAGAAGAAACAGGAAAAGAAGCATAAACGGAGAATACATGAATTATATTCCGATGGTAATCGAACAAGTGGGTCGCGGAGAACGTGCCTACGACATATATAGCCGATTGCTGAAAGACCGCATTGTGTTTGTGGGTGGTGGCATAGACGATACCATGGCGAACACCGTGGTAGCTCAGCTCCTTCATTTGGAAGGCGAAGATCCTACAAAAGATATCTATATGTATATCAATAGTCCCGGAGGCAGCATCAGCAGCGGCCTGGCGATATACGACACCATGCAATATATAAAACCCGCTGTTTCCACCATCTGCATAGGAATGGCAGCTTCTATGGCAGCAGTATTGCTGGCTTCAGGAGAGCATGGGAAACGCACGGCATTGCCCAATAGCCGAATTATGATCCACCAACCCTGGGGCGGAACTCAGGGCAGAGCGGCGGACATCGAGATTCAGGCCAAAGAAATTTTGTATCTGCGCGGCAGAATGAACGAGATTTTGCACTACCATACCGGCAAGACGATAGAACAGATAGCCGTTGATACGGATCGGGATTACTTCTTAAGCGCTCTGGAAGCCAGGGAATATGGTATTGTGGATGAGATCCTGGAGCGCAGAGACCAAAAAACGGAGAAATAGTTTTGGAAAAGAATAAAAGCTTAAGCTGTTCCTTTTGCGGCCGCAGCGAAGATGATGTAAAGAATCTGATTCGCGGGATCGCGGGGAACATCTGTGACGAGTGTATCGAGATGTGCCACACAATCATAGATACAAACAGTCATGAAGAAGAGCTGGAAGAGTTTCAGCTACCCTTGCCCAGCCAGATCAAGACTTTTCTGGATCAATATGTGATCGGTCAGGATAAGGCAAAAGAGATAATCTCCGTAGCCGTATATAACCATTACAAGAGGATCTTCAGGCAGAGTAAAAATGATGAGATCGAGCTGGAAAAAAGTAACATCATGATGATCGGACCCACCGGAAGCGGTAAAACCCTTATTGCCCAGACCCTTGCCCGCTATCTGAAAGTGCCCTTTGCCATCAGTGACGCTACCACTTTGACCGAAGCCGGCTACGTAGGTGAAGATGTGGAAAACATCCTTGTAAGGCTTTTACAAAATGCGGATTACGATGTGGAACGTGCTGAAAAAGGCATAGTTTATATCGACGAGATAGATAAGATATCCCGCAAAAGCGAAACCCCTTCCATTACCAGGGACGTATCCGGAGAGGGTGTGCAACAGGCCCTATTGAAGATATTGGAAGGCACAAAAGTAAACGTGCCCCCCAAGGGCGGCAGAAAACACCCCCAACAGGAATTTATCGAGATTGATACCCGCAACATCCTGTTTATTGCCGGTGGCGCCTTTTTTGGTTTGGAGAAGATAATCAAAGAACGAACCGACAAAAAGGCTATCGGTTTTGACGTGGATTTGGGGGTGAAAAACGAGGATTCGAATATCTTCGATCTCACCCTGCCGCAAGACCTTCTGCGCTATGGCTTGATTCCTGAATTGATCGGTAGAATGCCGGTGATCTGCACTCTGCACGAGCTTAGCGAAGAAGCCCTTGTCGCGATCCTTACAGAGCCTAAAAACGCCATTTGCAAACAGTATCAAAAACTCTTTGAGATGGATGGAGTACAGCTGGGTTTTGACACCGACGCTCTCAAAGAGATTGCGCGGATAGCGATATCCCAGAAAACCGGTGCTCGTGGCTTGAGATCCATCATGGAACGCTTTATGCTGAAGATTATGTACGACATTCCGGATCGTACCGAGATCAGATCGTGTCAGATAAGTCCCGAAGTAGTAAGCCAGAACAGCGATCCTGTCTATACATTCATCAAGCCGGTAAGAGGAAAAGCCAAAGCAGCCGGAGAGAAATAGGTTTCCTCCAATGAGAAAAATAACCATGTCCCTTATGGCGCTGATGATTTTGTTCATTGGCGCCTGTTTTCATGAATCGGAACTTGTCATAAAAAACAATAGTACTGCAGATGCCTGGATAAGGGTGGAATATGGCAAAGAGCGGTACATTCCGCCTCAGCGGAGCATTACTCTAAGCTATCCATCTCCACGAACCTTGAATATTGAGTATCAGGGCTATCACATCCTGCCCGGGAACATTCTACTGGATATGAATGTGGCAGGCGGTAATCACTTGAGCCTGCAGCCAAATTGCGGTGCTGTGCGAATCTATAACAGTTCAGAGCGGGTGATACGGGATATCAGGGTAAGCAAAGCCGGGCAAAATGCTTGGGGAGAAAACGTGCTGGATATGGATCTGCCCCCTTCGCAATATCATTACATCAGCCTTAGCCCGGGATATTACGACCTCAAGATGATTGATCACCATTTCAACTACTACTATGTAAGCGCTTATCATATTCGCAACGATTTTACCGGCTACTACAGCTTCAGCGGCTTATGAACCGGGCTGCTTGTATTTGAGCATGTAAAGTCCAGTTATAAAAATAAACCGGCTTCAGTTATATGAAGCCGGTAATCTTCTTATGGAAGGAATTACATCAATTCGATGTTGTCCGCATGGATGTCTTTCATCGCATTGCGTGTATCCAATATTGCCACATTACTGTCTGCAATCTTTTGATAATCGACATTAGTGTGATCCGTGATTACTATTATCAAGTCGTATTTCTTAAGATTTCCCAAGGGCACGGTTGAGTATGTTTTACCATTTTTCTCGTGGTGGAATTCATCCACATAGGGATCGTGGATCTCAAAATCTGCCATGTGGTGTTCCAATTGGGTAATCACACCCTCGATGGGGGATTCGCGCATGTCGCGGATGTCTTTTTTGTATGCAGCACCCAGAAGCAAAATCTTTGCTCTGGAGATGGCTACGCCTTGCTTGTTCAGGATGCGGATGGCACGCTGAACTACGAATTCTGGCATGGCGATGTTGATCTCTCCGGCAAGCTCGATCAGTCGGGTGTGAAAATCGTATTCACGGGCTTTCCAGGTTAGGTAGAAGGGATCAATCGGGATGCAATGTCCACCAACTCCGGGGCCGGGGAAGAAAGCCATGAAACCGTAAGGTTTGGTCTTGGCGGCTTCGATCACTTCCCAAATGCTGATGCCCATACGGTCGCAGAGAACGGTCATTTCGTTGGCAAGGGCTATATTGATGTTGCGGAAAGTGTTTTCATAGATCTTTTCCATTTCAGCTACTTCTGGAGAGCTTACCAGGTGTACCGGAGCATCCAGAATGCTCTCGTAGAAAAGTTTTGCTGCTTCGTTACAGGCGGGAGTCATGCCACCCACTACTTTGGGAGTATTATGCGTTTTATAAGTTTCATTGCCGGGATCCACACGTTCCGGAGAGAAGCCTACAAAAACTGTTTCGCCAATCTTGAAACCGGCTTTTTCCAGCTCGGGAACAATGATTTCGCGGGTGGTTCCGGGGTAAGTAGTGCTTTCCAGCACAATCAGAGTTCCAGCTTGAAGATGTTCTGCCATGGCTTTGGTACTTTTTTCTATATAGGAGGTATCGGGTTGGTGATAAAGATCCAGGGGTGTGGGAACGGCAATCAGCACTACATTCACTTCTTTCATGCGGCTGTAATCCGAAGTAGCACTAAGCTTTTTATCTGCTACTACTTTGGCCAGATCTTCATCAGCAACGTCGCCAATGTAATTTTTTCCTTCATTTACATGAGAAATAGCATATTCACTAACCTCAAAGCCAAGCACCTCAAAGCCTTTTTTGGCGATTGTAACAGCCATGGGCAAACCCACGTAGCCAAGACCAACCACTCCGATTTTTACACTTTTGTCTTTGATCGAGTTCAATAATTGCATATAAGCTCCATATTATGTAGTTTGGGACACATTTTGAGGATATTCATATCTGTAAAGTTTTTTTTGAGTTCCGCCGTGGGGATGCGCTTGGCAAAATAAGGGCAAGCTAATAAGGAGGTAATGCCACAAACGGGACAGGTTCCATTTACTTCCGGTAGAGCGAGATATATAAGAAAACAAAGATAAATACATTTGATTGCAAAAAATTGCTTGACGTTTTTTTAATTTCCTTCCAGACAGGTATCAGGTGCTTTTTTGTATGAAAAAAAGAAATATAGATGTTCATCAAAGAATAAATCTTTCCCAGGCTGGATAATAGGAGCGTAAATGCATAGAGGCGCATTGATCGTAATTTTGTTTATTGTATCATGCAGTATTTTGGGAGCTGTGGATTTTGATTGGGGCTTGAAATACGGTATGGGATCGTCCAATTTACAGGGCGCAGACCGCGATTATGAAATTCGCTACGATTTTTATGAACATTCTATTACCAATGATTATCTGGGCAATGTAGTTTTAAGATCCAACCGCAATAATGGCGGGCTGAGTCAAAACGCGGGTCTATATGCATCCTTACGGATTTTTAAGGGAGTTGATTCCATCAGTCTGCAAAGTGAAGTGTTCTGGCACAGATATGCTTATATTCAGGAGTTCAAAGATGTAAGTCCATATGCCAGTACTTATCTTTTGGCAGAGACCTTTTCAGGGGATCTACAGGGCGAGATCATCGGAACGGCAGATTACCTTAGCCTTCCGTTGCTGATCCGGTTGAATCAGGAACTTTCTGAAGAACAAAAGCAGAAAAGCTATCAAGGGGCATTCATTTATGCCGGCCCTTCAATTTCGTGGTTGTTGGAGCATAAAACCGAAGCATCAGGTAGCATATCTGCCTTGGATAAGCAGGTACAAAGCTTTGTGCAGGAGAGTTTTTCAGACAGTGACCCAGCGTCTTATTATTCTTGCCAAAGGCGGCTAAGCGGTAGTGACAATTTTGCGGCACATAAGATGGACTTGATATTGGGTGCCGGTTTTACACTCAAAGACCTGTTCCAATTTGGTATAGGCAGCGATGAGTTCACATTTGATCTGCGCTACAGCATGGGCTTGACTGACTTGGGAGACAGCAATCTGCGTAATGCCATTAGATTGCAAGCCATTATGCTTAGCATTGCCTGTAGGATTTAGGGGAGATAATGATGAAGATACGACATAGCCTGATCATCTTGCTGATGGTGGCTTTTACCATATTATCCTGCAGTAAATCTACCACTTCGGATGAGGAAGCAATAGCAAAACCCGTGATCAATCCTCCCGGTGGATCTTATAGTGAAACTATCGGAGTTACAATTCATAGCCCCACATATGGTGCTACAATTCGCTATACAATTGATGGTTCTACCCCTACCCCAAACTCCGAAGAGTATAGCGAGATTATCCAGATCGCAAGTAATACCACGCTGAAAGCAAAAGCCTTTAAAGAAGGCTATATCTCCAGTACAACCGCTTCTGAAAGCTATCAGTTCAGTACAAGCGCGGTAGAGCCGGTCATCATCAATCCTCCGGGCGGAGCTTTTCCTGATGCCCAGGAAGTATCCATGTCTTGCGCTACACCAGAGTCTCAGATCCGCTTTACCATGGATGGCAGCGATCCGCAGATTTCCTCGACTTTGTATAGCCAACCAATCCTGATATCTTCCACGGTGCGCATCA
>CAZJJH010000079.1:0-6901 GCA_964546265.1 uncultured Candidatus Cloacimonadota bacterium | reverse complement strand
TGAAATATGGCTTTTAAATCGCTGGGAATGGCTTCAATATCCTGCACCGAGCCATGTTCTGAAATCTGCTCCAGCAGTTCCTTGCTGTATAGTCCGTGTTCTGTAAGGGCTTGCTCCAACCACTTGTTCACATAGATCAGCTTTTCGCCATCGAGTACATTCTTTACATAGGCAAGGGAGAATTGAGGTTCAATGCCGCTGGAAGTATCCGCGATCATGCTGATTGTGCCGGTGGGAGCGATGGTTGTATGTGTAGCATTACGCATGCCGTTCTTTTTGATCTGCTCAATCAGCTCTGCCCATTTCTTGCCCGATCTTTCCAATTCTCCAGTGGCGTATATGCTTTGCGCAAAGTTGGGAAAACTACCCAGACTCTGAGCCAATTCCATACTTCTTTTCTTTGCTTCAAAATCTATCGTCTCCATAACTCGCTCCGCCAGTTCAACGGCATCCTGAGAACTGTATGGTATTTTCAACTGATACAAAAGATCCGCCCAGCCCATAATGCCCAGTCCAATCTTACGGTTTGATTTTACCATTTGTTCTATTGATTCCAAGGGGAAGCGCGATCGGTCGATTACTGCATCAAGAAAGTCTACGCTATCCCGCACAACCTTCTTGAGTCTGTCCCAATCGAGATCCGTTTCTACTACCATTCCTGCCAAATTAACCGAACCCAGATTGCAGGCTTCATTGGCTAAAAGTGGTTGCTCTCCACAAGGATTGGTAGATTCTATCGCTCCGATCAACGGAGTGGGGTTGGCAGCATTTATTCTATCTAGGAAAATTATCCCGGGCTCGCCATTCTTATGGGCCATTTCAACTATAAGCTCGAAGACCATGTTTGCAGATATTCTATCTACCACTTTTTTGGTATGAGGAGAGATCAGGTCGTAATCCGTATCTTCAGCTACAGCTTGCATAAACTCCTCGGTGATCCCAACGCTGATGTTAAAATTTGTAAGCTCATTGGGATCTCTTTTGCAAGTAATGAAATCTAATATCTGGGGGTGATCCACGTTTAAAATTGCCATGTTAGCGCCGCGTCTGGTGCCTCCCTGCTTCACTGCATCTGTAGCAGCGTTAAAGACTTTCATAAAAGAGATGGGACCGCTGGATACACCATTGGTAGAACGCACTCTGGCGTTTGCCTCTCTTAATCTGCTGAAAGAAAAACCGGTACCTCCACCACTTTTATGAATCAATGCTGCATTCTTAACCGTTTCGAAGATACTTTCCATGCTATCTTCGATGGGCAATACAAAACACGCAGAAAGCTGTTGCAGATCTGCCCCGGCATTCATAAGAGTTGGAGAGTTTGGAAGAAAATCTCCGCTATCAAGCAAAGCATAAAATCTGGAATATTTCTGTGGGTCACCACCTGCCACATCCTGCGCAACCCGCTCTATCAAACCATTCCAGTCTTCAAGGAGTTCTCCCTTATCATTCTTTTTGAAATAGCGTCTTTGGAGCACGACTAAGGCATTATCGCTTAAATACATCCTTCCCTCTTATCTGGCAGGCAAAGCAAGAATATCCCGGGCTTGTTCCGGGCTAGCGATAGGTCTGCCAATTTCCCGGGCAATGCGGGCTAATCTTGCCACCAATTGAGCGTTTGATTCTGCGATCACCCCTTTGTGGTAAAAAATGTTATCTTCAAATCCGCAACGGATATGACCGCCTGTTACCATTGCGACCATAGCGGTGGGGATGTGCCATCTGCCGATTCCTGCCACTGCCCAGGTTGCGGAGGGAATCTCCTGTGCCAAATGTTCCATCATATACATCAGGTTCTTGGGTTTACCGCTCATGCCTCCCGGTACACCCAACACAAATTGCAAATGCAAGGGCTCGTGAGTAATGATCCCTTTTCTTACAAGCTTTGCTACAACGTCTATCATGCCTGATTCATACACTTCAACTTCCGGGACTACTTTGTACTCTTTGAATGCTTCGGCAAGCCTGATAATATCCTGAGGATGATTGATGAAGATGTCATTGCCAAAGTTCAGGGTTCCCGCATTCAGGGTTCCCATATCGGGCTTCAAAGCCAGGGGCGCAAGACGTTTCTCAAATGCTTCGCCTACAGCGCCGCCGGTGCTGATCTGGATAATTATCTCCGGTACTGCCGCACGAATGGCGGTTATGGAGTCCTCAAAGCGTTGCAAGCTTTGGGTGGGCGATCCGTCGTCTTCACGCACATGTAAATGGATTACACGTGCTCCTGCTTCGAAACAAGCTTTTGCTTCCCGGGCCTGTTCTTCAGGGGTTATGGGCAGATTGGGCTGGTCTTTGCGGCTGGTCTCAGCCCCTGTAATCGCTGCAGTTAAAATAATAGGTTCCATGTTTTCCTCTATCTAATATATTTTTTCAATTTAATCGATAAACCAGCTCTCGAAGAGCCGTACTCGTTTCAGATTGTGAAGCGGCTTGTTCAATATTCTGCCGGCTATTGCGGCAAACTTGTCCTCATTATCACTTACATAAAAGCTGTCTTTACCTGCTATCCCGTCACGATCAATTGGCAGTAAATTACTCAAATGCAGGCTGATGGCATCTGCGCTATCAACCAATTTCACTTTGTCTCCCATATAAGACTGTATTACATGGGATAGTAAAGGATAGTGAGTGCAGCCTAAAACTAAGGTGTCAATATCCTTTTGAAGTATTTCAGCCAGATATTCACTCACTACTTTGCGGGCAATCTCGTGGTCCTGCCAGCCTTCTTCTACTATTGGTACAAAGAGGGGACAAGGCTTGGAATATACTTCAGCATCTTTTCTAAGCAGCTTGATCGCCTTTCCGTATGCTTCACTTCGGACAGTGCCTTCGGTTCCGATAACTCCGATTCTACCTGTTCTGGAGGATCTTACAGCTACTTCACTGCCAGGCTCAATCACTCCAATTATAGGAATATCAGTAAGCTGGCGCAGATGAGGTATTGCCACAGAAGAAGATGTGTTGCAAGCCACGATCAGGGTTTTAATTCCCTGCTGCAGTAAAAAACGGGCATTTTGTACGGAATATTCAATTATTGTGTTTGGTGATTTTGGACCATATGGCACCCTGGCAGTATCCCCAAAATAGATCAGATCTTCTTCCGGAAAAGCATTACGGATTGCCCTATACACGGTAAGTCCGCCAACCCCGGAATCGAATATCCCAATCGGTTTTTTCATTATCTCTTTTTCCTGCTTTTACTATTGTTTTTGTGCCCAGAATTTTTATGCTTTGCTTTCGCGTCAACCATAATCCTGCGTTTACCCCCGTTGGAATTCTTAGATTTTCGTTGAACACGAAGATAATGCTGGTGAGCGTCTTTGTCTGAACTGAGCTCAAGATATACATCATCACTGACTTCCATGATCTGCACTTTCACCGAATCTAAGAGCTCAAAGGATTTGCCATTGGTATGGTTCAGAAAGCGCATTTCGAAATCCCGATAATCCCATTTGCCTCCACCGAATTGTTCTTTTTGGAGCATCGCTGTAACCGGGAGTTCATTCAGACGGACAAACACCCCGGAGCTACTGGTGGAAATCACTAAGCCGGTGAATTTCTCACCAATCTTGTCACGCATAAAGGTCGCGCCATATACTTTCTCGATGTCCCGTTCGGCAGAATCCGCTTGAAGTTCTTGCTCTGAAGCGATATTAGCCCAACGATTTATCTGTTCTTTTCTTACCTTATCATGGCTGCTCTTGGTCACATATATTTTGCATAGATGGTGGACCACAAGATCGCAAAGCCTGCGAATCGGACTGGTGAAATGAGTGTAATCCTCAAGGGCAAGACCAAAATGACGGATATGCAGCGTGGAGTATTTGGCTTTCTTCATGCTTCTCAGAATGATGCGGTCAAAAACCCGGTGATAGTCTTTATTGGGTAAAGATGCCAATAGGGATTGTACACTTTTGTTCAGATTCTCTTTTTCCAGATAGGCAATACCATAGAAATCCAAAATAGCAGCGAGGCGCTCAATCTTTTGGGTATCAGGATCTTCATGGATCCGATAGATGGAGTTGGTAGCTTTCCTGGAAAGGATATTAGCAGTATATTCATTGGCGATAAGCATGAAATTCTCTATCATCTTATGACTTTCCGTTTCTTCGGCTATTCCTAAATGGTGAACAAACCCTTCATCATCATATTCATACTCAATTTCTGGCAGATCGAAAAACACGTAACCACTATCGATGCGTATCTTGCTTAGCTTTGCTGAAAGGTTTCTGCCAAGTTCCAATGCTTGCTTGAGAGTGGGGGAGAGATCTGTCTTTTTGCCATCAAAGAAATCGTCCACTTCTTCATACGCAAGTCTGGCATCGGATCTGATCACTGCCTCATACATCTTTTGCCCAATCACCTTTCCTTGAAGATCAAAATCAGTCTCAACAGTCATTACCAGTTTATCTTCATTGGGACGAAGGCTACAGATCATATTCGACAAACGTTCAGGAATCATCGGGATTACTTTCTTAGGAAAATAAAAGCTGTTTCCCCTTTGTGATGCTTCATCAAAGGTGGCACTATCAAGTGTAACATAGTGGGCTACATCGGCGATGTGTACCCATAAGCGCCATCCCTTAGCCCGGGATTCTATAGATATGGCATCATCAAAATCCTTAGCTGAAGCTGGGTCTATCGTAAAAGTGAATAGCCCTCGTAAATCCTTGCGCCTGGAAAGCTCTTGCGGGGAAGGATCCTGCGGCATTTTTGCAACTTCATCCAGGACTTTCTGAGGGAACTCCAACGGCAACTGATATTGCCGGATTACTGCAAGAAGCTCCACTTGCGGATCCCCTGATGGTCCCAAGATTTCTGTTATCTTTCCTCCGGGCATTTTTCCACTAAGGTGATCTCCCCAGTTACTAACGGTCAGAATCACCTTCAAGCCCGGTTTGGCTTCTCCAATGTCCAACACTTCAAACCAGTTATGAATCTTTGGATTAGAAGCTACGAATATCCATCGCTCTTTTACTTTGGATATTTCCCCGGGAATCTGTTGATTGGCGCGTTTTACGATCCGTCTTACTACTCCACGTTCGCCTTTGCCGCTGCGTTTTTGAGGTTCTACCAGAACTACATCGTTATGATAAGCATTCAATGTGTCCTCACTGTCTATAAAGAAGTCATTCTCAGCGGCGCGAACAAACGCAAAAGATCGATCTCTTGCCAATGAAGTCGCATCAAATATTCCTTCTACCAGCTTGGAACTGGTAGCGGGCTCAGTTTTTTCTGCAGCCTCTGCTGTTTTGGGTATTGTTCGAGATTCGTGTTCCGTGTTGCTTAGTTTATAACGCTTTCTTTCTTTTACAATGCACCCTTCCTGCATTAATGCACCCAAGCTTTTACTTACGGATGCTTTATTCTTTTTAATGGCACCTATTCTGGATGTCATCTCACCATATGTTAATCCATTAGGATACATACTTGAGAGTATATCTAATATTGTTGTCTCTATGTTATTGTCGTTCATTTTATTCCTTTAGTATTGCTTGCCAATCTTGTCTATTAAGAATTCGATCAGCTCCGCTACTTCGGTTTGAGATTTTGAGAACCGTAAAGATTGTCCCCGGAATGGATCCAGTCTGCGCGGCATCTTGAAAGTAGATAGCATGATGCCACGTTTATCCTTGTAAAAACAGCCAAAATCGCTCCAAGGACGCTTCACTTTAAAAAAGATATAGCGGATCATGATCTCTCTATCATAGAGGAAGTACTCTGTAATAATGAAATAGGGCAGAAGGTTACCGTAGATAAGGGCCAAACCCAGGAAATAGAAGAGTGGCATCTGCCAATCAAGTACAGCCAGCTTATACAAAAAAACGGTAAGAAAGATCAAAAAGATAAGCAATAGGGAAGAGGCGAGAGGCCGCTCCACAAAAGGCCAGGACTTCCAGCTCAGCTTAGGTTCAGGATACATTTTGTACTATCTCCCGGCACTTTTCGATTTCTTCTTTGATTATGAGTATATGAGTGAAGGTCTTACTATTTGAGAATTTGGAACCAAGCGTATTGGCTTCGCGCTGCATCTCCTGCAAGATGAAATTCAAGGTCTTGCCGATGTCATCTGCTTTATCAAGAGTGGCATAGAAGGTTTTAATGTGAGAATCAAGACGCGTTAGTTCTTCCTGTATGTCGTATTTATCTATATAAATAGCAAGCTCTTGCACGATCCTTTGCTCCATGTTTTCCAGGGCATAAGCGCTTACAATCTCATTTATGCGTTTATTCATATTGGTAAAAAGCTCTTGTTTGAAGGGCTGAATCTGTGCAGCAACTTCCTTCAAGGCATTTTCTATGGCCCTAAAAGAGTCCAGCAGAACATTTCGTATCTCTTCCGCTTCGTCCTCTGTAGAGCTTTTAATTATCTTCAGTGCTTGCTTGAGGCTTGTGTTAAGAACTTCAAGCATTTGGGGATCTTCATCCAATTGATTGATGCTTTCGATCACCCCGGGTTCATTCAGCAGAAATTCCAATGGCACACTCTGATCCATATTTAGGGAATTTTGGGCTTGTTTTATGATATCATGATACTTGTGAAGTTTAGGCTCGTTTAAGCGCAGTTTAGGCTCTCGGTAGTCATTTATATTGACCCTTAGCTCGATACTGCCTCTAAGGAGGTATCTGGACACCGTTTTTCTTAAAGTATATTCAAAGAAGCTTAGGTCTCTGGGCAAATAGCATTTTACATCCAGATATCTTCCGTTTACACTTTTAATCTCTATATCGCATTCAATATTGTGCATATTCAAGTGACTTTTTCCAAAGCCAGTCATACTTCTCATTTTTCAACTCCTAAACATGGTGGGGAATAAGCATATGTGGCGCAATTCGTTGGCTGATAGTGTCCATGTTTACATAACATGCCTTAATGCAACAATGCCGGACCGCAGAGCAG
>CAZJJH010000078.1:0-6916 GCA_964546265.1 uncultured Candidatus Cloacimonadota bacterium | reverse complement strand
CGATGTTTTCATGTCCGGTGATAGCGACGCCGATATCGTAACCCAATAGTTTTTTAATATCCTGATCGTCGATACCGCCGGTGATAATAGCTTTTACACCGTGTTTACGGGCAATTTCAATCACGTGGAACGGTACAAAACTACCCGCGATGATAATCTTGCCCCTACATGCGTCTGAGATCTTGCCGGCATCTATCTCGTCATCCGGAGTTTCTGCCAGCATCATCAGTTCACCTGTGGTTTCATCGCCGATACCAAAAATGCCTTGAATATAGGCGCTCTTGTTTTCGATTACTACGCCTTCATCCGGGATCACTTCTTTGATGATTCCATCCAAAAATGCCCGAACCTGCACCGGAATACGGGGTTCACGCAGGAGCACCTGTCCGGTAACGGCAGAGATGTTTTCCACTTCTCCTTCGACGGGAGAGCGTACTTCACCTTTGAAAATACCCAGGCCAAAGAGACCGGAGTTTTCAGCCAAAATGGTTTTTTTGGTGATCTGATCACCGGCTTTGATCTTTATGTATTTCTCAAGTTGAGCGGGGGTTACGCCAAGTTTATTAGCAAGGTTAAAAGGTACTACTTTTCCGGGCAGAAGAGTTTCGGCTACTACGTCCTCGGCTTTCACCTTGGCGCCTTTGCTCACCAGAACTTTGCCCTTTAGCGGCAGAATGCGCTCTTTGCGCACGATCATGCTTTCGGTTACGGTCAATCCGGCAGAATATGCTTGTCCCATTTTTTCCTCCTATACCAAGATGTCTTCGGGGTAGGCTTGAAGTTCGCGCATCCATTTCTTGAGATATTTGATGCGTTCCGACTTTTCGGCAGGCAGGTTGAAAGGCTGACGTCCTCTAGTATCCAGAACGATGCCTACAATGCCACCGTGAAGATCCACGCTTAGCTCTTTGGCTTTTGTGGCATCAAGAATGAGGCCGCCGGATGTTTTTAGAGTAGCTTTCGCCACTTTTCCTACTTCGCAAGGGATCAGGCGAACTTCACCAAAGGGGATGTTTTCTTCAAATACAGAGCCATCCGGAAGTTCCAGTTTGGCATACAGCGCTGGTTTGCCATATTTGCCTTTGCCCACTGGTGCTACGCAAGAGCCCAGATACACCATGCAATCCTTGCGGAATACCTCGGTTGCGGCTCTGGGGCTGATCTCTGAAAGCACTCCTAGATGCGGCATCATGAAGATGCTATCTACTGCCAGACGGGTAACACCTTCAGGCAGGAAGGCATCGATCAGCATCATCACGGTTTGGAATCTGCGCGGGGCGTGAGAAAGCACTCCGCCGGAACCTACCAGGAGATTCAGGGTCATCAGGTTTACTATTGATGCTCCGGATGTGGACTGGCTAAAGGCTTCAGATATATCACGCTGCCTCTGCATACCCTTCAGGCTGCTGGCAAATTCCTTGTGCTGTTCAAATGCCAGACGCAGAGCTTCTTTGGCAATGGCTTGTTCCAGCACCAGCTCTTCCAAAAGTGACGGAATTGTGGTGGGACGGATCATCTTGTTTTTGATCATGTTGCGCAATTCGCTTTCGTCTATATCAAAAGGAACCCAGCGCAAAATGTTGGAAAGCCCGCTGGATGCCAGCACATTGGAAATACTGTAGCTCATCCCCAGGTTTGCGCTAACGGTACGGTTGAACACGTATTCTTCGGTAAATACACTAAATACGTCTGTAGTAGCGCCACCGATATCCACGCCTACTACCTCGATTTGCTCATCCTTGGCAATAGTCTGCATGATGTTTCCCACGGCTGCAGGAGTGGGCATGATGGGAACCTGTTTTTTGTCCGGACCCTGAGTCCATTCCATCAGCTTATTATAGCCGGGAGCTTGTTGCATCACGTGTTCCATAAATATGTCGTGGATCTTATCGCGAGCGGGCCCCAGATTTTCAGTTTCAAGTTTGGGACGCAGATTGTCTGTAATTATCAAATCTACTTTTTCTGCCAGAGTTTTTTTAATCTCTTCTACGGCTTCTTTATTTCCGGCATAAATTACCGGAAGTTTGTATGATGAGCCCAAACGAGGCTTGGGATCTGCACCGGAAACCAATTCTGCCATTTCCACAACGTGCTTGATTGTTCCGCCATCTTCGCCGCCTGCCATCAGGATCATATCCGGGCGCAAGTGGCGAATACGCTCGATCTTTTCATGATTCATGCGCTTATCGTTGCTGGCAATGAGATCCATCACGATGGCTCCTGCACCCAAGGCGGCACGTTCTGCGCTTTCCCCGGTCATGGAAGCAACCACACCGGTAACCATCATCTGCAATCCGCCGCCGGCAGAAGAGGTGGATACATAGGCATCCACTCCTATATCGCCATTACGGGGGATGATAAATTCACCATTTTCCATAAATTTGATATTGGGATTGTTGTACTTCAGCCGCGCCAGCTCTTCCAATTCCTGGGTAGAGTTGATCACACCTTTGGTCACGTCGTTCAACGGGGCTTCAACCGTGGTGGGAGCTTCACCACGAATGGTTTGACGATACTCGCCGTCAACATACTCGATTAAGATCGCCTTAGTAGTGGTGCTACCACAGTCTGTGGCAACAATCCTGGTTAGGCGTTTTTCATCGTATTGCATATATCCTCCGCTTATTCAGCTTTTATGTTTTCCAAAAATATTTTTCATGATTTGTTTGAACTTGTTTCGGCGTCTGATGCGGCGTAGCCTGGCTTCTGCCCGGCGCTCGCAGTTTATTTCTTCATCCAGTTCATCGATGCGCTTAACCAGCGCTTTCAAGTATTTCTCATTCTGGATGAGCAGGGCAAAACGTTGATACCTGGCACTATCAAAAATGATCTCGGCAAAAGGCAGGATGAAATACATTGCCTGGCTACCGATACTGTGCAAGGGGTGCAAGGATTCTATTAGCAATATTCCTGCCGGAGCCAATTGCCGGCTGGCAATAAAGCGTGCCACCCTGTCAATCATCTCGCTGGCCTCAGCATCGCTGATCGTGGCTATCAATTCCGGATGTTTATAATTCATATTCTATGCTCTTGTGGCGGTGAATCCCGCAACCCTGGCTGCGCCGGCTGAATACAAGGCGCGGCTTGCCTCATTCATAGTGCTTCCGGTGGTGAATACGTCATCCACCAAAATCAGGCTTTTCCCCTTCACCTGCGAAGCTTTCTTCACAATGAAGGCATTGCTCAAGTTTTTAAACCTGTCCTTTCGCTCAAGATTGGTCTGACTCTTTGTATATCTGGCGCGGGATATGCAGTCAAGATAATTCTTACCCAATTTTCGGGCAAGCCTGCGGGCGATTATCTCACTTTGATTGTAGCCGCGTTCACGCTTGCGCACCGGATGCAGGGGGATTGCCACTACATCTGTATATTCCTCAAAGGGAGGATAATCCTTAGCCGCTTTCGCCATTCTATCGGCCAAAAAATTGCCAATGGATCTCATCTCTTTATATTTGAACGAGTGGATTAGATCCGGCAAAGGAGTTTTGTATTGCAGTGCGCTACGAGCAAACTCAAAACTGTAATTGATATCCCTGCAATGTGTGCAAAATCCCGCTTCTGTCTTGCCACCGCATTTTGGGCATCCCACCTGGTGGGCGACCTCAATCTTGCTCTCGCAATCCGGGCAGAGATAGGTCTGCCGGCTGCTCAATCTTTGGTGGCAGGCAAGGCAGGCAGGGGGGATTATCAGATCAAGCACTGCCATCAAGGTATCTTTCAATCGCTTCAAAAATTCGGCTGCCATCCTGAGTGCAGACACTATCTGTGGCAGAACGTTCGGGATGCGGCATCATGCCCAGAACGTTTCGCCTCTGGTTGGTAATTCCAGCGATATTGTCCAGCGCGCCATTGGGATTGGCGGCATCTGTTACCATGCCGGCGGCATCACAATATCTGAACATAATCTGATCTTTATCCTGCAGGTTTTTGAGGCCTGGGTCGTCGATAAAATAGTTGCCTTCTTTGTGGGCGATGGGGATATCCAGCACTGTACCGGGGATAATGCCTTTACTGAATGGGCTATTGGAGCTTTCTACCCGTAAATACTGATGTTGACACACAAAGCTGATGCCCCTATTCATCATCAGCGCCCCGGGCAGAAGACCGGTTTCGGTCAAGATCTGAAATCCATTGCAGATTCCCATTACCATGCCGCCTTTTTCGGCAAAAGAGATTACTTCTTTTACGATCGGAGAAAAGCGTGCCAGGGCTCCACAACGCAGATAGTCCCCATAAGAAAAACCACCGGGAAGAATCACCAAATCGGGCTTTTCAAGATTGCTATCCTTATGCCAGATCATTCTGGTGTCGTGACCCCGGCGAGAAAAAACCTCATAAGCATCGTGGTCACAATTAGAGCCGGGGAAGGTAATTACACTAACGCGCAAGCTTAGATCTCCTGTAGTTCAAAACGGTAAGTTTCGGTATTGGGATTTGCTAGTAGGGACGCGCAAATCTTGCGTACCTGCGCTTCAGTGGCAGATACATCTCTGGAATCGAAAGTTATCTCTATATACTTGCTGATTCGTGTTTCAATTACATTGTCGTAACCTAGATGGCCCAGTGAGTTTGTAACCGCTTTTCCTTGCGGATCCAATACGCTGGGTTTAAGCTGAACGAATATTTTGGCTTTTAGCATGGTACTTCCAATTTTTTTTATACAAGATACCAGCATTTGGACACGCTATATTTAGTCAACTGATTTATTTAATCATGCTTTAGCCGCTTGCATTTTATATATTTGCCACAGATACAAAGCCCATATTCTGCACTCTTGAGACATCCGGTAGGATTCAGATAAACCGAGGAATGAGTCCCTATGATTTATACAAATCCTGCCAATCATTCAGGTCATGGCGATCAATTTTCTATCAACCTGCCTTGATAAAAGTGATTTATGCGCCACCACGAACGCTTCTTGAGATCAAAACGCATAAAGTCTGCAACATCACAAGCCAAAGTACCGCAGCAGGATATAGCCGGTGCTGATGATTATTGCCAGCAGCATGAAGATTGCCCCGATTTTGGTATATTCTTTGAAGCTGATATGGAATCCATTGCGGTTTGCGATGCCGATAGCTACGATGTTTGCGCTGGCTCCGATCATAGTTCCGTTTCCGCCCAGGCAAGTACCCAGAGCCAGTGACCACCAGATAGGGTGCATGGAGTCCGGGTTATTGATCAATGTACCCAAGCGTTCCAAAACGGGGATCATGGCTGCTACAAAGGGAACGTTATCGATTACGGCGCTGAAGATTCCGGATACCCAGAGGATTACCATCGAAGTGGAGCGAGGTTCACCGTGGGTGATTTTCATCACGCTTTCGGCAATCAGATTGATGAAACCTGTTTCGACCAGGGATTCCACTATCATGAAGAGTCCCATAAAGAAAAAGATAGTTACCCAATCTACATCGTTTGCCAGGATATGTTCTACCTTTTTGCGGTCAGATATCACCAGCAGGAAGAGGCCTGCGCTCATGGCGATGGTAGCAGTTTCGATATGGAGCACGCCTTGCAGGGAGAATGCGGTCAGCATCACTACCAGGGTTACAAGGCTGATGCGCAGGAGTTTCTTATTTTTGATCAGGTTATGTTCGTTATAGCCCATCAATTTCGCGCGGTTTTCATTAGATACGTGCATACCTTTGTGGTACAGTAGCCAGATTACGCCCACGGAAAACAGGGTTATCACCAGCACAGGTGGGGTAAGGTTCAGCAGGAAATCCATGAAGTTATAGTCTGTAGCGGAGCCGATCAGGATATTGGGTGGATCGCCGATCATGGTAGCTGCGCCGCCCGCGTTTGAGGCAATCACCATAGTGATGATGAAGGGAACTGGAGTAATTTTTAGTTCACTTGCTACCAGCAGAACAATTGGCACCAGGATCATAATCGTGGTCACGCTGCCCATAAAGGCGGAGATGAAGGTGGTAAGCAGATACATCAGGATCATGATTGCCAGGGGTCTGCCTTTAGCGATCTTGGCAATTTTGATGGCCAGGTACATAAAGAGCCCCGTCTGCCGCATCACCGATATCACCAGCATCATTCCGATTAGGAAGAAGATAACATTCCAGTCGATGGCGGCAAAGGCAATCTCCTGATGCACGATGCCGGTTAAAACGATGGCAAAGCCACCCATTAGGGCAGCCAGCATTTTATTGATCCATTCGGTGATAATAAGCAGGTATGTAACGCCAAAGATGGCGAGAGCCACAAGCATGAGAGTCATTATGTTTTTACGCCTTGATTACTTTTCTGAAGATGTCCATGGCGGTTACAACGCCCACCAGTTTTCCCGAACTTTCCACAACAGAATAGAATCGTTTGTGGTGCTGAATCATTTCAAAGACCGCCTCGGGAATGGAGGTCTCCGGGGAAAGATATTCCTCGTCGCTGCTCATGATATCCTTCACGCTGAGGATGTCTTCCTGCTCAAAGAGCTTTTCCAATGGCTCGTAAGAACGCAGAAAGCTCACGTTGTCCAACATCATCAGATAATCCGGCACACCTACCTTGAGGAAGCGTAGGATGTTCACTTCCCCAAGATAGTTGCCATTATCATCCACTACGGGTACGAAGGAAAGATTGCGGCTGCAAAGCAAGCTGCTGAGTTCGGTCAAACTAGTATCGGGCTTAACTATTGCAACATCCGAAATCATGATATCGGATAAAGTGATCTCCTTCTTTAGCGGGATTTCAGGGTGTCTGAGTCTTTGAAGTACATGAAAGCCATCTGGGGCCTTCATCAATTTTTCCAGCATTGCATCATCTTTGGATATCTTCAAAAGCGCTGCTACCAGGTTCAGGTAGAGATTTGAAGAACTCTTGTCCGAGATAATCAGACAGATCCAGCTAACCCGCGTTGCTTCATAATCGATAGGGTTTTGCAGAAACGCCATCGCCACGATGG
>CAZJJH010000077.1:0-6999 GCA_964546265.1 uncultured Candidatus Cloacimonadota bacterium | reverse complement strand
GAGACTAAAACCACTTTTTTCATGATATCTCCTTGAGTATTTTTATATACATAATAATCTTTACAAGGAAAAATACAAGTTCGGAAAATTGTATCTGGCTCTTTTCCATACCCTTCCCAGATCCTTTGCCGCTGCTTCAGCGGGGATTCGTCCTTGGATTGTGCTGTGAACACAGGATCATTCCGGGCTAAAGCTACGTTAAAATTGGAGTGAAGCATCAGGGATAGAGTGGAGGCGGCTTTTAGCCCTATTGTAGACGCGTCTTCCAGACGCGTATTATTAAAAAATGTGCAACTAACAGCAGCACCCACAACGCTGTCAGTTTCCAAAGCAATTAATTAGACGCCTCTTCGAGACGCTTGATAAAATATACGCCGGGAAGCCGCATCTACCATGCTGTCAGATTCCAATGTACCGCAAAGAAAGTGAGTAAATATGAAGAAATGGGTTGCTTAGGACTCCTGAGATGCGCCCCTATCGTACAGCGGTCGTTCTCCATTGTTTTGCTACTTAGGTAAATGGGCGCTACAGAGAGCGCCCCTACAGTACAGGCGGTCGCCGAAACCGCCTATTCAAAAACATATTACAGAAACTATTGTTAACGATCTATACGAGCTTGTTTCTGTTCACGCCGGGTAATAGCTATTCGTAACGGCATATATAGGCGGTCTGCTCTTCTACTTTCAATTGAAATTTCTCATTTGCCGGTACCACGAAATTATCATTTGCCTCGTAGGTATCCCACTTCTCACTGCCGGGAAGCTTCACGGTCAAAGCTCCGGAGATCACCGTCATATACTCTACCGTGCTGGTTCCAAATTCATATTCACCGATATCCATAACGCCGATGGTGGAACTACCTTTAGTGTTTTTAAGTGCGATGGATTTTACTTTGCCTTCAAAATACTCATTTGTGGATAACATAATTCTTCTCCTTAAGATTTTCTCTTGATCCAATTAGATTGCAGGCGCTATCCGGGTCAAGCGAAATAGTGATATAAAGCTTATTGAGACAGTCCAGGTGAAATGCCACCCTTAGCTTTAGCCTTGTACTCCAGCGTTGCATCGGCGACCATTTAAGCTAGGATACTGCTGTGGTGACAGCAATATTCCGGCTGGAGATAAGGCTAAACTACAGACGAAGTAGCAGGAGAGCAATGGTCAACAAACAAGCCTAGTGTGTAATTCTGCGAATGAAATAAACAATAATGGTCAAAAAGTTCTTGACTAACAATGGCGGGAACATATTCTCGGCATCATGTGTCTAAGATATTGGAAACAGATGTATATCCGAAGGCACCACGAAACAAATATGAAACATTGAATTAAAGGGGAAACCGAACTTATGATAAAAAATGTTCAAATAGTATCCCGACACTCTCAAGTGAAAGAATTGGCCAATGACCTCAAATTTAATATTCTCAGAGAACTCATTGGCTCGGCGGCAACGTGCCAGCAACTGGCTACATTTATGGAAGTAAGCAAACAAAAAATTCATTACAATCTCAATCAATTGATCGATGAAGGGATGATCAAGGTAGTAGATGATATTGCCGATAATGGCAAAGAAAAATACTATCGTGCTACAGCAAAAAACTATGTATTGGATTTTGCCCTGGGAGAGCATTTGGGGGAAGGAACGATAAACGGCAGGGGAGTAATTCAAAACATCCTGGAAAGTGAATATCGACTGCCCTTGTCTCTGATAGCGGGAAGAGTTTTGAAGGATTCGTTGAAATTGAAGGCGCGGCAGAAACTGATTATTGTAACCGGAAGATTCAACTTCCCACTAGTAGAGAAGATCCTTGCCGAGGCCGGCAGGTTGAACATCCGAACTACCCTGATCTATCAGGATGAGGAAATCTTACGCAGCAAATATGAAGACTATTCTCTGGCGGCATTTAATGCTGATTACGACTATTTTAACCGTCTGCTAAAGAGTCACGACGCATATTTGAATCTCAATGGAGAAGCCCGACACATACAGATCAAGGATCCGGATAAACTGAAGCTTCGCCAGGCGCATTTCTATAAAAGCCAGCAGATTATTCAGCAAAGAAAGGTTCGGGTAGGAATTATGCCCGGTTTGCTCAACGATACTCTTTCCGAAAAAGCCATAGAGAGCGAACTTCAATTTTGGAAAGCGCTGGATATAGATTATGATCAGCTCAGCAAGGATACTCTGCAAAAGTGTGAAGAGTATTCCAATGCGCAAAGCCTGGAGATAAAAGGTAATGGATCTAGTTTGCGCTTTGTGGTAAAGCAGATCTGGGCAGAGCCCGGATCATTCACCAAGAATAAATGCCAATCTCCAGTAATCAATTACCCCGGTGGAGAGATCCTCATGGTTCCGGCACCTTTTACCATGAATGGGATCATCAAAGGAGACACAGCTTACGCGCATGGTGAAAAAATCGAACAACCAGAATTGGAAATTGTGAATAACGAGATTCGCACATTCCGTTCTGCCAACAATCAGGAATTGCTCTCAAAGATAACCGTAGAGGGCGGAATCGATGGCAGAAAGGTGGCTCTGGTATGTTTGGGCACAAATCCTAATGTTTCATTGGGAAACATAGATAATAGTTTCAGGCAGAAGACCAGTGGTCTGCTGTCGGTGTATTGGGGCGATAATCGCGCTTTGGGGGGAAATGTAGCCGGAAGCGTTGAGTGGTCCCTGCAAATCCAGAATCCCCAAATTGAATTGATCTAAACGAGGTATAAAATGAAAAGAGTTTTAAGTACAGCGATCCTTCTTTTATGCATTGGCATGCTAATTGCTCAGATGCATATTGATGAAGGTTTTGAAGGCATCACCGGTTTACCGGATGGTTGGAGCGTTTTCGACGATGGTGATGGCCTTATGTGGCGCAATCTGGAACACGCGAATGCCCATAGCGGAAGTCGTGCCGCTTTTGTGGATAATTACCTGCCCAACGTGAATGCGGATTGGCTGATTACGCCCCAGATCAGCGTGAATATGGGCGACAATCTGAAATTTTTCAGTCGTGCCTGGTATGGCACTGAAAACCTGGAAGTATATGTTTCCACTACTCTGCCGCAGCCTGGAGCATTCAATGCTCAGCTCCTGAACTTGCAGGGGCTTACAAATACCTATCAGGAAGCTGAGATTTCCTTGAATGACTATGCGGGAATGGATATTTATATAGGCTTCTTCTGGGAATGCACAAACTATGGCATTCTTCTGGATGATGTGCAGATCGGCCAGATAGAAGTGCTGGATCCACAACTGAATTTACCGGAATCCATCAGTTTCTTTTCCTCAGAAAGCTATGAAATGGATTTCAGCCAATATGTTGTAAGTTCAGATATCTCGCTGGCGAGCATTTCTTGTGCAGAAAATGAGAATATTGATGTGCAAATTGCCGATTTCGCCGTTACTTTCAGTGCCGCAGATTACGTGGGCGAAGAAGCTCTCATCTTTACTTTGGATGATGCCATCAGCGGTTTGATTGCTATAGATACTTTAAATGTTATCGTATTGGCAGATCCTGCTGTAGATTTTTCTGTGACAGATGTGCTATCCCCCCGGGATACAGAATACCTGAATATGCCGATCATCCCGGCACTTACCATTCACAATGGGGGAGAGCTAGCGTTCAACGATCTTATCACAGTTGATCTCCGGATATACTCCCCCGAAGATATCCTGTTGTACAGCGATACAGTTATCCAGGTAATGGATATACCCGCTTCAGGAAACGCGGAATTGAGTTTCAATAGTAGCTATAGTCCGCTTCAGGAAGGGCAATTGCGCTTTGAATTTGAGATTACTACCATAGATTCCTATACGGATAACAATAGCTACGAAATGCTGGTGGACATCGTTCATCGTTTCACATCCGGCGGTCCCGATACATTTGGCTACAGCTATCTGGATAGTAACGATCCCTTGGGTCCGGAATACGATTGGATCGAGATCAGCGAAACGGGAACTTCATCCATAATGTATGGCGTTCCTGCTTTTTCCGGAGACGACAACTTCAGTGAAGCCATACCCCTGGGATTTGAGTTCCCCTTTTATGGAATTGACTATAGCACAGCATATATCGATATAAATGGTGATCTTTTATTTGCCAATAACAGCTGGCATTCCCCATACCCGGATGATGGTTGGGATAACGACGGCAACATGTTCAATTATATGTATCCAATTCCGGGATACACACAGATGCCTGCACTGGTAGCTGTTTATTGGGATGATCTGGAAGCTGACGAAGGAATAGGTGACATCTATTTCCAAACATTTGGAACCGAGCCCAATCGCTACACTGTAATCCAATGGAATGATATCCGTTTCCGAGCCGGGAGCAATCCGCAGGATCTCTTGAAGTTTCAACTGATATTGTATGAAAGCGGAGAGCTGAAAATGCAGTATCACACAGTGGCAACCGGGCAAACCGGCGCCACCATTCCTCATGATTTTGGAGCCAGTTCTACTGTCGGTATCCAGAATCAGGCGGCAAACACTGGGCTTCCATATCTGCGCGAAATCGTGCAAAACAATACTTACATCGGAGTGGAACCCGCGGGGAACCTTCTGCATGACAATCTTGCCATATTGTTCTATAGCGGAGAGGATGAGCAAGCGCCAATCCTTACCCACGATGCTGTGGGCAATACCTTCTCGCAGCAGATGGAATTGGTGGCAAACATCATTGATCTAAGTACACCTCTGGAAGCCACATTGCACTATAATCTGGGATCCGGCTGGCAGGAAATGGCTGTAACCAGTACCAGTGCTAACGATTATTTCTTCAATCTGAGTGATCTGCCTTTGGGAACCGAAGTGCAATACTATTTTTCTGCGCTCGATGCGGCTTCGAATTCTGCTACTTTACCCGAAGATGCTCCGCAACAGTATTATAGCTTCAAAGTATTGCCCACAGCGGAAGCGAAAGTACTTATCGCCTATAGCGGAACTCAGGATTACAACCATAGAGAATTGCCCATATATGAGAATATCTTCACTGCAATGGGCATCGAATATGATATCTACGATTGGGAAGAATATGAAAACTACAATATTCCCAGCAGCTACGAAGGAATCGTGGCTTATGCAAACACTGGAAGTGCAAATGAAAAAATGCAGTATTTTGCCAATCAACTTAGCCAATATCTGGATGCCGGCACAGATGCTGAACCTCGTAATCTGTGGTTCTCCTCCGATGGTTTGGCATCAAGCCAGCATGCACATCCCAATTCGAGTAATATCCGCCGCTTGATGAGCGGGTACTTTCGCAGCTCATATGTGCCAACCGGATTTGGTGGCGGTTCAAACGGACTAGCCGGGCCGGATAGTTTCAGCTATGAAGAGGGAAGCATATTGGCTTTGCCCGGCACTCCAGTAGGCGTGGTCGATGAAGAATATCCGGTGTTTGCCAATTCCCCGGATTGCATATTCCCCAACGATGCTGCAGGGGATCCCTACTTTGATGAAGTTCCGTATCCGGAGATCGGCGCCATATATATCTACGCCTTTGAGGATGGACCCATCAATGGGCAAGCTTATTTATATCACGGCGTTGCTGCTACTGCAGTAGAAACACCTTCCTTCAAGACTCTTTATTTTAGCTTCGATTTTTCGCAACTAACAAATCCCAATCATCGCAATGAGTGGATGCAGGATCTGGTGGAATGGTGGGGCATCAACCCGATCAGCAACGAAGATCCCGTTGTTCCAGAAGTTTCTACCGGGATTTCTAAAGTATATCCCAATCCATTTAATCCCACTACAAACATCATGTATCAGCTTGATCAATCTGCTCCGGTAAGCTTGGATATCTTTAATCTGAAAGGGCAGAAAGTAAAAGAATTAGTTAATGATAATAAAGGCGCGGGAATACACACCGTGGCATGGAACGGTAAAGATAGCAACAACAATGCGGTCGCGAGTGGAATCTACTACGTTCGCTTGAAAACTACCGGTTTCAGCCAGACTCGCAAAATTACCATGATTAAATAAGGGGAAAAACATGAAAAAATCAATAGTACTGATGCTTGGCTTATTGATAGGCCTATCCTCACTCTTTGCGGGCGATTTCATCGTGGGAAACGATGACGACACCCAGAACAAAGTGCCATTGTATGGTTACGCAAATTATGGCTGGAGTAGATTCTTCTATACCAGCGACGAATTGGAAGCAGCCGGATTTAATGGTACTCAAACCATCGAAAGAATAGCCTTTTATGTAGATAACGATCAGGCTGATTATGTGACCGATAACCAACAAGTGTATATGGGTTACTTCTACGATAGCGAATACTACAGCGGCAGCTACCAAAATCCGGCTTACTACACTCAGGTGTTTTCCGGAACGATATCCTGGAATGGTCCGGGCTGGCAGGAGATAATCCTGGATACTCCATATAGCTACGATCCCAGCTATGGCTGGAGCCTGGAGATTCTCTGGGAGAATCGGGATGGCTCCAGGATCGGAGGTCCACCCAGTTTCCGTACAACCGATACTTCATTTTACAGCTCGGTGTATAAATATGGAACCAGTTTCTCTACTGCTGCTGGCACCAGAAGAAGGGATTACCGTCCCAATATATGGCTGATGAGTACTCCCAGTGCTCCTCCACCTCCAGCAACTGCAATAATACCGGCTGATGGAGCTAGTGATGTACCCATCGACACAATGTTGCGTTGGGAGCATAACGGCGGCATGCCGAATAGCTATAATCTGTGGTTTGGAACCAATAACCCTCCTTCAGACATCGTAAACATGATGAATCTGACCGATACCTGGTATAGCCCGGAAGAGCGATTGCAGTACTCAACTACCTATTATTGGAGAGTGGTTCCAATAAATGACATCGCTCCTGCCTTTGATTGCCCCATATGGAGCTTTACAACCCTGGCGGATCCGTCCATAACTGAATTTCCCCACCTGGAAACTTTCGACGGCGCCTTCCCTCCTGCAGGATGGACTCACTACACCGGTACCTTTAGTGATCCAATATAATTTGGTAGTG
>CAZJJH010000076.1:3424-7107 GCA_964546265.1 uncultured Candidatus Cloacimonadota bacterium | reverse complement strand
GCAATAGGAAATCGGGACCCTCAAAGCGTGGCTTTAGTTTGCTTTGGGAATCCCGATACAATAAAAAAGCGGTCCCCCCTCCCTGTTTGTAAGTTCCCGGCGGCATTGCAACAGAAGATCAAGAATACGCTGTAAAAGCTATCTAATCTGTGGATTTAACAATGCGACTATACATCGTATCCCCGCTTGCAGAACCAAAATATCCCAATGCGTTTTGTACTCCGCCATGCAGATATCCTTCCGGCATATAACTATAGCGATAGTAGTTGTCATCTGTGATCATCATGCTCACGCTGTAGCGGCCGTAGAAGATAAAGCCCTGTCTGTAATCTCTTAAAAGGATGTAGTTTCCCTCTCGTTCCGGCTGTTCCTGAGCAGTAAATCTGCCCAAAAATTGAATTCTTCTGAGGCCTTCGCCCGCAGAGTTGTATGCGCTTTCCATATCCTCTGTAGGATTTGTGGTACCCAAAATGGGCGTGGTGTATTCCAGTTCTGTGCTAAATTCTTCCATGCAGAAAAGCTCTGCCATCAGGTTGTAAACTCCGCCATTTTCGCCCAAATCCAAAGCCAGAGGATAGCGGATATCCGAAAGTTCATAGGCCAATTGGGGGATATTGTCCGGATATGGTCCGTAACCTTCTCCGGGAACGTTGTGCCCGTAGTAATCCCGTACCAGACTTGCCAGGGGCGGCACCTGAGTTTCTGCAGATATCAGCTTTTCATATCCGGGAATCCGTACTTCAATCCGATAGCGGCTACTGGCTTGAATGATGTGTTCTGCCGGATCCACCCACTTCACCTGCCCTGTCTGCATATCTATCTGGGCTTGCAGGCTGAAGTTGATCCCGCTATCGAGCTCGAAGATATCTACTTCTGCATCAGTTACAAACAGATCAAACGGATCCCAGCCGGCTATGGAATTACTTTTACTGATATAGACTGGGCAATCTGCGGATATGGCAAAGCCCGGTCTCAAGAGCCCTGCCAGGGAATAGACCTCGCCTTCAAAGCGGGGGGCGGAAGTGGAATCGCAGGAAGAAAGCACAAACAAGATAAGCGGTACTATCAGAGATAAGAACAGCTTGTTGCCCGGGCGGATCTGTTTTGTAATATTCTTTACCATCTTACATTTACTCCTATAAAGGGCAGGATTGGGAATTGGGAGCTGTCGTCGGTTTTCAGCCTCATCCCGGTGTTTTCGTCGTACTCAAGGGAGTAGGAACGGAATCCTACGTTTTTATGGTTCAGGATGTTGATCACTTCAAAATATGGTTCGATGGCACCCCAGGATGTGAACCATTCGTATTTGGTGCTCAGATCAAGCCGGCAATAAGTGGGCAGGCGATCCCGATCTTTATAAGAATAGATCAGCTGGTAATCTGTGCCGTCGTAATAGATGCGCTCCGGTTTGTCCGTAGGTTGGCCGGAATTGAGCGCAAAATTCAGCCCCAGCTTGAAATCAGCTCCCAAAACCTGCTTGCCGGTGTGTTCGCTTACATTGAAATTTTGCACTATAGAAAGCGAATAGGCGCGGTCGTATTTAGGATAGTAGCTTTGAGCCTCATGGGTGAAGGGATCCAGATTCAAGCCGTTCATCCGGCGCTTGGTTTTGCTTAAAGTAAGGCCGGCAAAGCCCTGAAGACCATTCCAGTCATTGCGCAAAAGAATGTCTGTGCCAAAAGTGTAGCCCTTGCCCACGTGGAATGTATCGGAAAGCTGACCCGTATCGTTATCCCAGTTATAATCTGTAGCAACATTGTATTCCAGGATGCGGTCGTAGCTTTTGTAATAGGCTTCCCAATCTAAGGCAAAACCTGCGCCCAACTGGTTTTTATAGCCCAGGACAAAGTGGTGACTGCGCCCGGGTTTCAGGCTGCCATCCAGCGGAAACCACACATCAAAGGGTGTGCTGATATCCGCAGACATCAGGGTGAGATATTGATGATACAAGCCATAGCTGGCATAGATGCTTTCGTCCAGATCCAGTTTCCGCCTGATCGAAAAGCGGGGATCCAGGTTCACATAGCTGGCATCCGGAATCTGATTCATGTTTATCTTCATGGTTTTGTACCAGCCCAGCCGCATGCCCGGCTGAATGCTCCACAGCGCGCTGAGATCCCAGGTATCCTGCACAAAAGCGCTGGAAGTGATGGAGCTCACATCCACATCCGGCATCGAAGAAGGATCGTATTGATAGCTGGAAGTCATCTTCAGCCAGGTCTGGTTGTATTTCAGCTCCCAGCCAAAATCGGTTTGGTGATAGTTATTGGGATTCCAGCTTAGAATCGCTTTGTTTGTGATGTCGTTGATTCCGTTTTCCCGGCGGAAAAGCTGCTCATCTTCCGCAGAGATCTGATCGAAATTGCTGGAAAAATCGCTGCCTGCTACAATAAATTGAGAAAACAGGCGCGGATTGAAGATGTGTACCCATTGCGTGGTAAAAGTTCTGTTTCCCCAATCCAGATTCAGGACGTTGCCAATGTCAAATTTCAGGCGGTCTCTGCCGAAATAGGCACTGGCAGAAAGCTTGTTGTGCCCATCCGGATCCCAATTCAGCTTAAAATGGCCATCATAAAAATAGTAATCCGGCAATTCATCATAAAATTCCTTGATCAATTCCAGATAGGTGCGGCGAAAAGAACCCATGTAGCTGCCGCTTTGGCTGCCGATCTGCCAGGGTCCTTCCAATGTGGCGGAAGAGGAAATCAAAGACCAGCGCGCCACGCCCTGGTGGTAATTGCGGTTGCCCTGGCGATTGGTTACATCCAACACGCTGGATAGCCTGCCGCCATACATTGCCGGATAAGCACCTTTCATCAGATCAATGCTTTCCACGGCATCGCTGTTAAATGTGCTGAATACACCGCCGAAGTGATTGGGATTATATACATCTATGTCATCCAACAGGATCAAGTTTTGATCCGGAGAACCGCCTCGCACATACAGTCCGGAAGAAAAATCCGAGATCGGCGCCACACCCGGAAGTGTCAGAACGGCGCGGAATACGTCTGCTTCAATCGGAGAAACCACGTTTTTCACATCCTGTGTGTTGCGGCGTATCAAGCTGGGGCGAATCTCCCGGGTATCATCCACGCTGCTGCCGGACACCCTTACGGTTGCCATCTCCAGGGCGGATTTCTGCATGCTGATGTTTAACTCCAGATTTTCGTCCGGCCTGCGGATGGTGAACACCCGCCTTTGGGTGGCGTAGGATATCAGGCTCAGCTCCAGAGTGTAAGTTCCTGTTCCGGGAAGATTTATCACATAGTAACCCTTCTTATTGCTCTGCATACCGGCTCCGGTTTCCACTACCCGCACATTTACATATTGCATCGGTTCGGCGCTATCTTCCCTGCTGATAAATCCGCTTATTGTGGCGCCGTTGAGCGCGGTAATACAGCTCAACAACAATGTTAACAGTATAATGTACTTCAATTTTCAAACTCCTTGCCTGCAATAAATGTAACAAATCGGATTGGCCGATGGGAATAAAGAGTATCTCCACAGGCCACAAAATGGCTTTCTCGCGGTCAATATTTATCCGAGCCAAGTATTTGTCAATCTATTTGACATCTGCAGACCGATGCCCCGGCTATAGCCATGAATATTGCCCGCCCCTTGGAAGCGTTACAAAATATCTTGCCAATTTGCAGCAGGTTCACTAATGTGGCACCGTATTGAAA
>CAZJJH010000076.1:0-3324 GCA_964546265.1 uncultured Candidatus Cloacimonadota bacterium | reverse complement strand
TACAAAATATCTTGCCAATTTGCAGCAGGTTCACTAATGTGGCACCGTATTGAAAAATAAGGGAGGTATTGTGATTCTTTACTACAAAGTATCCGGTCAGCACTTTGTGCCGGCACTCAATTGGAATGAGTCCTTTTGGGTACATCTGGAAAATCCGGATGCCGATGAAGTGAACACCGTGCTTTCGGCTTATGACCTCCCAGAAGATTTCATCACCGACCTTCAGGACGCAGATGAAAACTCACGCATGGAATATGACGACGGCGCTATGCTGATCATCTTGAGGGTTCCGCTGTATTACCGGCATCGCTCTGCCAGCGTGAAATTTGCCACAGCTCCCCTAGGCATTATCGTGGTTCAGGATAAAGTGATAACGGTTTCCTTTTATGAAAATGAAATCCTCACACAGTATCTGGATGGCAAACACCGTCCCTTCCGTATTACGCAACAGAGCTTTATCCTCGCCATCAACCTGCGCACCGCCATCTACTACCTCAAGTTCTTAAAAGAGATCAACCGGCGCACAAACAATATCGAAAATGAGTTGCATCAATCTATGCGCAACAAGGAGTTGATCCGCCTCTTGACGATGGAGAAATCGCTGGTTTTTTTCAATACCTCGCTCAAGAGCAACGAGATCATTCTGGAGCGGATGCAAAGATCCCGCTGGCTGCAGGAAGATCCCGATGCCGAGGATCTGATCGAAGACGTAATCATCGAAAACAAGCAGGCCATCGAGATGGCAAATATACACAGCAGTATTCTCAGCGGCATGATGGATGCCTTTGCTTCGGTTATTTCGAATAATCTGAACGTGGTAATGAAGTTTCTTACTTCTGTAACCATCATCCTTGCCCTGCCCACTCTTATAGCCAGCATCTATGGCATGAACGTGAATCTTCCCATGCAGAGCCATCCCTACGCTTTCTTGATCGTGATGGGACTCTCGCTCTCACTATCCATTTTGCTGGTCGTAATCTTCATTCGTAAAAAGTATTTTTAGGAGCTATACAATGTATTTACTAAATGTTACAGATAGTTTTTCCGCAGCCCACCGCCTCTGTGGCTATCAGGGTGCATGCTCAAATCTGCACGGACACAACTGGAAAGTGCGCGTAGGAATCGCCTGCACCGAGCTCGATGACATCGGCATGGCGCTGGATTATGGCATTATTAAAAGCATCTTGAAGGATATCCTGGACAAGTTTGACCATGAATATCTGAACGATCTGCCCTTTATGGAAGGGCAAAACCCCACTTCTGAACGGCTTGCCCAAAAAATCCATGAAGAGATGGAGAAAGGCCTTAGCACTTACGCTGCAAGAATAAAAGAGGTGGAAATCTACGAATCAGAAAGAAGTAGCGTGATATATAGCAATGCTTAGAATTATAGATTCATATTATGTAAAAAGCGCGGTTGAACCCGCTGATTACCCCGCCTCCGCCTACCCGGAATTTGCCTTCTCAGGCAGAAGCAACGTGGGAAAGTCCTCCCTGATAAATCTGCTGACCAATCACCATGGTCTTGCTAAAACCTCCGGAACTCCCGGAAAGACCCGCCTGCTGAATTTCTTTCTGACCCGATACAAAATCGACGATGGCGAGAACGCCGGATTCATGCAGTTTACAGACCTCCCCGGTTACGGTTTTGCTGAAGTAAGCATGAACGAGCAGGAAAAATGGCGCCGCATGGTAAACAAATACTTCGAGCAACGCAGCCAATTGCGCAGTATGTTTGTGCTGGTGGATATCCGCCATACAGCCGACAAGAAGGATATCCAGATGCTGGAAATGCTGCGTCTGCGCAATATCGACCACTGTGTAGTTGCCACCAAGGCAGATAAAGTTCCCAAAACAAAGCAAAGGAAAATCTTAGCAGATCTCGCCAAGGGTCTGGGCTTGAAGGATGTGCCTTTTTATGCAGTTTCCACGCTGAAAAACTCCGGGATCGAGCAACTGACCGATTATTTGCAGAGCAAGCTGTAAAGCTTAAGCCACCATGTATGAATCTTTTGATTTAATAGTGATCGGAGCCGGTCATGCCGGCATCGAAGCCGCACTTGCCGCTGCCCGACGCGGAGCAAATACGGCTCTGTTTACCATCAAGCTGGAAGCCATCGGCAGGATGAGCTGTAACCCTTCCATCGGAGGTCCCGCCAAGGGACACCTCGCCCGGGAAATTGACGCCTTGGGCGGAGAGATGGCGCGCGTAGCGGATCTCACCGGTATCCATTTCCGCATGCTGAACCGCAGCAAAGGACCCGCAGTGTGGGCACCCAGAGCCCAAAACGACAAAAGCAGATATTCGGAACTGATGCGGGAAGCCGTGGAAAACACAGCAAATCTGCACTTGATAGAGGCCAATATCGCCCAGCTCGTGATAGAGCAGGGTAGCGTGATCGGCTGCATCAGCGAGATTGGACATCCTTATTATGCGCCCAAAGTTATCATCGCCAGCGGAACCTTTCTGGCAGGCCGCATCCACATCGGGAAAAAGAGCTATAAGGGCGGCCGCAGCGGAGAACCTTCAGCAGATGAGCTTTCTTACAGCCTGGCAGAAAACGGCTTGAAGGTATTGCGATTCAAGACGGGCACCCCTCCCCGGGTAGACTTGAACAGCCTGGATTACAGCCAGCTCGAAGCTCAAGCCGGAGACGACGATCCCAGCGGATTTTCCTTCTATCGCCAGATCCCCTTGCGCAATATGGTAAGTTGTTACATGACCCGCACCACCGAAGAAACCCACCGCATCATCCGGGAAAACATCCATGAATCCGCCCTCTATGGAGGCGTGATCAAAGGCGTAGGACCGCGTTACTGCCCCTCGATCGAGGACAAGATCGTAAAATTCCCTGCCCGCGAAAGCCACCATGTTTTCATCGAGCCCGAGGGTCTGAAAACCACGGAAGGCTATGTAAACGGGATATCCACAAGTCTACCTATTTCCATTCAGGAACAGATCGTGCGCAGCATCCCCGGCATGGAAAAAGCCCGTATCATGCGCTATGCTTATGCCATAGAATATGACTACGTGGATCCCTCTGAAATCTATCCCTGGCTGGAATGCAAGCGCATTAATGGCTTGTATCTTGCCGGACAGATAAATGGCACTTCCGGATATGAAGAAGCTGCTGCTCAGGGAATCATGGCGGGGATCAATGCCACTTTGGCGCTGGAAGGGAAAGAGCCCCTGATGCTTTCCCGCAGCGAAGCCTATATCGGTGTGCTGATCGATGATCTGGTAAGCTGTGGAACCAATGAACCCTACCGCATGTTCACTTCCCGCGCGGAATACCGCCTGCTATTGCGTCAGGATAACGCGGA
>CAZJJH010000075.1:0-7119 GCA_964546265.1 uncultured Candidatus Cloacimonadota bacterium | reverse complement strand
AAAATCTGCGCACTTTCCGGACCCAGTCATGCTGAAGAGGTTGCCAGAGGTTTGCCCACAACCGTTGTAATTGCCGGAAGCGACGAAAACTTATTGATCCGCTTGCAGGAAATTTTTTCCAATAGCTATTTCCGGGCATATCGGAGCCTCGACATTATTGGGGTGGAAATCGGTGGGGCAGTAAAAAACATCATTGCCATCGCCGCCGGAATCGTGAGCGGCTTGGGCTATGGTGATAACACTATGGGAGCACTGCTCACCCGTGGCATCGTGGAGATCAGCCGCTTTGGCGCCAAGATGAATGCCCGTCCGGAAACTTTTTTGGGTCTTTCCGGAATCGGAGATCTTATCACTACCGCGATCAGCACAAATAGCCGCAATCGCTACGTGGGTTTTGAGATCGGTAAAGGCAAAAGCCTAAAAGAGATACAGGCCTCTATGCAAATGGTGGCAGAAGGAGTAGCCACCACCCGAAGCGTATATCAACTATCACAAAAGCTAGGTGTGGATATGCCTATTACCACCGAAGTATATCGCATCCTCTATTTGGATAAAGCTCCTCTCCTGGCGATGCAAGAGCTCATGTTAAGAGATCTGAAAGCAGAATTTTAGTCACAACAGATAACGCGTCCCTTTTCCCAATCATCTCCCCCACGCTGATCCACTCCTTACAGTTCAAAGTAGGATTATCGCAATGTTGTCGTTGGATACTGCTATGGCCATAACTTTATCCAAGCCTCAAACCTTGCCGAAGTCCCGACGAAGATATCGGGATCAAACAACAGATCTTCCCCAACAAATCGAGGCTCTCTTTCGGTTCGAGCAGATGCTTGCCGGAAATGATCTGCCAAAATGTACGAGTGCTCTTTGTAGCTTTCTGATGCTGAATGGTGGTACATCTTCACCCCAAAACTACGCTCCGCATAGTCTTGAGGGCCCCGAGCGACCGCTGTATTGTAGGGGCGCTCGCTAAGCGCCCTCGAGGACACATAAAGATGGATACGCCAATGCCGCTCATCAAGGGTACTGTGTAGGCGCTCGCTGTAGCGCCCTTTCGGCTCAAACGGATGATTTTAGCTGAATGACAGCTACAAAATACTGTATGCAGCTAAAGAACCGAAAGCGAACCCAAATTAATTTCCTTTGTAATTAGTAAGCAGCAAAAAGAAGGCTTGACTTCAAAACTAACAGTCTGAACTTTGGCACTATCGCCGAGCGGATATTCCTAAACTTATTTAAAGCATGGTTATTCGCCGATAGGGTGTATCCGGAAACAGATGCGCCTTCCGGGGTGAAAAGGTGAGAAAAGCGCGGGTAAGATCTTTATACCCGGCATTTATGTGCCTTTTCACACAATTTGAAAAGGAGATAAATAGATGTTTTTCAGCGTACCCGTCCCCAAAAACGAACCGGTGCTCAGATATGAACCCGGCTCCGATGAACGTTCACTGCTAAAGCAATCCTTAGAATCTTTGTACAATCAGCAAATCGAGATTCCGGCAATAATCAATGGGAAAGATGTCTTTAGCGGAGATACAGAAAATTGTATCTGCCCTCATGATCACCAGCATATACTCGCCCGGTACCACAAGGTAAATCAGGAGATTATCAATAGAGCGATAGAAGCCACTCATCGAGCACAAAAAATGTGGGAAGAAATGCCCTTCTATCATCGCTCTGCCATATTTCTTAAAGCAGCAGAATTACTTTCTGGCAAATATCGTTACTTGTTGAACGCTGCCACTATGTTGGGTCAAAGCAAAAACGTTCATCAGGCAGAGATCGATTCCGCTTGTGAACTAATAGATTTTTGGCGTTTCAATGCCTATTTTGCTCAAAAAATCTATGAACAACAACCCCTCATCTCCCCCAAGGGTGAATGGAATTTTAGTGAATATCGCGCCCTGGAAGGCTTTGTCTTTGCCTTGACTCCCTTCAATTTTACTGCTATCGCCGGGAACTTACCCACTGCCCCGGCACTAATGGGTAACACTGTCATCTGGAAACCCGCCGGCACGGCAGTATATAGTGGCTACTACATCATGAAGATATTGCAAGAAGCAGGTTTGCCGGATGGTGTAATAAATTTCGTCCCCGGCTCAGGAGCCCAGATCGGAAACCTTGTGTTGGATTCCCCGTATCTGGCAGGAGTACATTTTACCGGTAGCACAGGTGTGTTCAACCAGATCTGGAAACGCACTGCAAACAATATCCATCTATATAAATCCTATCCTAGAATAGTGGGCGAAACTGGAGGTAAGGATTTTATCGTTGCCCATAGTTCTGCAGACTTAAGAAGCCTGGCTGTTGCATCCTTGCGCGGCGCTTTTGAGTATCAGGGTCAAAAATGCAGCGCTCTATCCCGCTTATACATCCCAGAATCGATCTACCCGAAATGGTTGGAAGAGATTTCAGAGATGCTGCAAAGAGTAAAAATGGGGGATGTAAGAGATTTTTCCAACCTGATCAACGCAGTTATCGACAAGAAAAGCTACGATAAGATCAAGGCATACATAGATTTCAGTAATGCGAATGCGGATTCACAGATTATTTATGGGGGAAAATGTGATGACAGCCACGGATACTTCATCGAACCCACTATCATAAAAACCACAGACCCCCTCTTCAAAACTATGCAGGAAGAGATCTTCGGCCCTGTGCTAACAGTTTATGTTTACAAGGATTCTGAATATGAATCCACCCTCTCGATGTGTGATAATACTTCGTGTTATGCTTTGACTGGGGCTGTGTTTGCCCAGGATAGAAATGCTGTTTGCCTTGCTTATAACGTGTTGAGGCATAGCGCCGGTAATTTCTACATCAATGATAAACCCACTGGAGCAGTAGTAGGTCAACAGCCTTTTGGAGGGTCCAGATCTTCCGGAACGAACGATAAAGCCGGATCCGCCCTGAATTTGCAGCGCTGGATTTCTGCCCGCTCCATCAAAGAAAACTTCAATCCAGCTACAGACTTTGAATATCCATTTATGAAATCACTCTAAACCCGATACTCCTAAAGGGAGTGAGGGCATTTTCAGCCTTCGCTCCCGTTTTTTTTGCTTACGAAGATTTAAGATCCGATCCTGCTTGAACCCACCTTTGGGTCCCGGTAGTATTCAGATAGGCTTATGGCATGCTACGAAAGGGGTATTAAGGTTCAGAAAAGGAAATTATCCCATGATGTCAGGCAAATGCGTTTTGTTGATTTTACAAAATCACGTTGATGCTTCAATAAATCTTAAGTTTTGCCGCACATGGATATTTGCTTTCTTGCACTGAGTGATTCTACCATAGCGATAAACCGGAGGATTGTAGCGCAAATCTGTGGTAAACGAATCCTTGACAAATATCAAGGGATGAAATATAAAGAACCGAAAGCTATGAGTGAGAAATTATGCCCATATACGAGATACAGCTTCGGGGACGAGTTCAAGGTGTCGGTTTCCGCTATCATGCTCTGAAAAGCGCTAAGCTGCTTGGAGTTAAGGGCTATGTCCGTAATTTGCCGGATCGTAGTGTCTACATCGTGGCTGAGGCAGATGAAACTATCATCAATAGCTTTTGTGAGCTTCTCCGACGGGGAAATGGATTTTCCCGGGTTGATGGGCTCAGTAAAGAAATGATACATTCCACAAACAGGTATAATGAATTTGAGATTAGATAGACTTTGCTGCCTTGCGCTGTTTGTGTTGTTGCTGCCCGCAATGGCACTTGCGCAAGAGCAGAACCATATAGTAAAGCGCGGCGATACTCTCTATGGCATTGGCAAGAGATATGGGATGAGTGTGCGCGAGATTCAAGAACTGAACAACTTGCAGAGCACAAACCTGAGCATAGGGCAAGTACTGAAGGTTAAAGGCAGTGCACAGAATACGCCCACTGCCGGTAATAATCCAAAACCACTTCAAGATGAAAGACCCAAGCCTTCCCAAGAACAGACCGAGGATCGGGAAAGTCCTGCACTTGCGGCACCTAAACCTATTCAAAGGTCGTCTTTGCCTGCAGATTATTTCTATCAGATTCAAAGGGGGGACAACCTCTTTCGCATTGCCAGAAATCACAATATAAAACTGCAGGATTTACTGAATTGGAATAATTTTAGCGGTTCGGACGTATCCATATATCCCGGGCAACGCGTCGTGATAAAAGATCCCGACAGAGCTGGCGTGGCAGATAGTGTAAGAACCCGTACAGACCGGGATTCCGCTAATCGGCAAGCTCAACAAACACCTTCATCACCTGCAGAAGAAACAGTGGTGATAGAAAAAGTATATGTGGTTCAACCCAAGGATACTTTGTTTAAGATCGCCCGCGAAAACAACATGAGTGTGGAGGAGCTTAAACGCATGAATTCGCTGAGCTCCAATGATATCAGGGTCGGGCAAAAGATATATCTGGCGGGCAGTCCTCCTGCGGGAGGAGCTCCTGAAACACAGGCAGGCATTACCGAGGAAGAGCTACTCAAAAAAGAAAAGATCCGTGAAGATCTCGCGCTACCTGTGGAAGGGCGTGTGCTTTCTGAATATGGATTGCGCAACGGACGCCCCCATAAAGGGATCGATATCGGCGCTAAAAACGGTACACCAATATTTGCTGTTCTAGAAGGGACTGTAGTGTATTCTGGGGTTCAGGGCGCCTATGGGAATGTGGTAGTATTGGAACATCCAGACTTTGTGATGACAGTATATGCCCACAACGAGAAGAATCTTGTGGCAGTAGGAGAAAAAGTGGCAAAAGGGCAGCAGATAGCAACCGTAGGAGCCACGGGGAATGCAACCGGTTCACATTTGCATTTTGAATACCGCATCAAAGGGAAAGCAATCAATCCCCGAAAAGTGTTGCCAATTTAAAGAGGGTTATTATGCCAAGAGGAATGAAACGAGAAAGCGTATTTGCAGATAAGGCATTGCAGAATTATCTGAATGAGATTTCAAAATTTAAAGCTCTTTCTCGGGAAGAAGAACACGAATTGGGGCTCAAAGCCAGAGCAGGGGATCCTGAGGCCATGAATCGCTTGATCCAGGCGAATCTGAAATTCGTGGTGAAAATTGCTGCCCGTTACCAAAATAGAGGACTTTCACTTTCAGAATTGATTAGTGAAGGTAACATTGGCCTGATAAAAGCTATCGAGAAGTTTGATCCAGATAAAGATATTAAGCTGATCTCATACGCTATTTGGTGGATAAAGCAACGCATTATGCTTGCAGTATCAGAGAAGTCTTCCCTAATCCGGGTGCCATTGGGAAAATCCAGTACTGCTCACCGGATTAAAGCCACTCGGGAACGCCTCTTTGCCGAAACCGGAGAGAAAGCCAGTACCGAAGATATCGCGGATAGACTCAACATTACCGAAAAATCCATCGACATAATCAAGGATCAGATCCCAGAAACTTCATCTTATGACGACATCCTGCAAACTTCGGATTTTCAAGATTATACTACCCGAGACCTAATGGAAGATAAAGATGCCATAGATCCTCAGCAGCTGTATCAACAAAACCGTTTGACCAAAAGAATCCACAGGGCTATCGACAAGCTGGAAAAAAGAGAAGCAGAGATAATCCGCACCTACTTTGGTTTGAACGAAGATCATGAAACCAAAAACTTTGCTCAGATAGCAGAGGTAATGGGGCTCTCCCGCGAGCGGGTGCGTCAGATCCAGAAAGAAGCCCTAAAAAAGATCCTGGTGGAACTAAAACCGGATGAAGATGCCTTTGTGGATGAATTCATCGAAAAATACAATTACTAAAGCAGATAAGGAGCCTCTACTGATGATAAAAGATTTTAATGAGCTATTGCAAAAAGTTCGGGAAGCAAAAAAAGGTACGGTGGTGATCGCTGCGGCTCAAACCGAAAGCGTACTTGATGCAGCGATACTGGCAAAGAAAGAATCTCTTGCCGAAAGCATCCTGGTTGGCGACGCGCCGGCGATACGGGAATTGCTACGCAAAATGGCTCCCGAGCATGTTAACAGCTTTAAGATAATCGATACTGGAACTGATCTGGTGAAGGCCGCACAGACAGCCGTAGCGCTGGCCAGAGACAATCAAGCTGATGTGATCTTGAAAGGGAAAACGGATACTTCCACTCTGCTAAAAGCAGTTTTGGACAAAGAAAATGGATTGCGCATAAGCGAAGTGATCTCCGATGTATTAGCTTACGAACATCCGGATGGTTTGAAACTAATGTCTGATGGCGGAATAAACATATTACCGGGACTTTCTGAAAAAGTAGCGATCATCAAAAATGCAGTAGAAGTGGCACATAACCTTGGTAACCCCAATCCTAAAGTAGCTATTCTTTCTGCCGTAGAGATGGTGAATCCCAAAATGCCGGCAACTATCGATGCTGCACTAATAGCCAAAATGAACGAGCGCAAACAAATACCCGGTTGCGTGATTGAGGGCCCCCTGGCTTTTGATAACGCTGTAGATATAGATGCTGCCCGCATCAAGGGAATCAGTAGCCCGGTGGGGGGTAGCGCGGATGTGATGATAGTCCCCAATATCGAAGCAGGAAATATTTACGGAAAGATGCTCACCTACTATTGTAAGTATCGGGTCGCTCATGTGGTGATGGGTACTAAAGCTCCTATATTAATTCCCTCCCGTGCCGATGATGGAGAGACCAAAATGCTCTGCATGGCACTCGGCTTGGCATCCATGCTCCGCTAGATAATGGAAATAACAATCATTCAGCTGGGCAAAGATAAAGATAGCTGGCTGAAAGAAGCCATCCAGGAATACTTAAAGCGCATCAAACCCTTCTGCAAGTTAAACATAGTGCAACTAAGCGATACCAGTATCAAAACAGCCGGCACCCCGGAAAAAGTGGCTGTCAGAGAAGGCAAAAACGTCCTGGCTAAAGTAAATCCCAGCGATTACTTGATTCTGTTGGATGAAAAAGGGGAGCAAAAAAGCTCACTTGAGTTTTCCACTTTCCTGACTAATATATCAAGTGTGAGCTCCATTGTGTTTGTGATCGGCGGTGTTTTTGGCAGTAGTAAAGAGCTAAAGGAACGAGCAGATTTCTGCCTGAGTATTTCCCGCCTTACTTTTACCCACAGGATCACACGGTTGATCCTTGTAGAGCAGATCTACAGGGCAATGATGATCCTGA
>CAZJJH010000074.1:0-7177 GCA_964546265.1 uncultured Candidatus Cloacimonadota bacterium | reverse complement strand
TTCGGCGACATCTTTGGCAAACCCGGCAGGAAAGTATTGCTGGGAGAGCTGGAAACTATTATCCATAAATACAATTGCGATATTGTAATTGCCAACGCCGAGAATTTAGCTGATGGCAAGGGGCTTACGGAGAAAACCCTTAAGCCTCTTTTTGCTATCGGTGTAGATGCCGTAACGGGCGGAAATCATCTCTGGGATCGCGAAGAATCGCTTGAATTCATAGCGCGTGAACCTAGAATCGTAAAACCGCTAAATATGCCGTTAAAAGCTCCGGGTAATCCATGCTACCGTGTTCACAAAGAAGGGATGGAGCTGGACATTGTCTCCTTGACCGGTCAGATATTTATGCCACCATGCAATTCGCCCTTTGAGGCCTTTGAGAACTTTTGGAATTCCCGCGAGGATGACGTGCCTCTGCTCGTGGATATTCATGCAGAATCCACTTCGGAAAAAAGAGCTTTGGCTTGGTTTGTGGATGGAAGAGCTGCGGTACTGGTAGGCACTCACACTCATATTCAAACCGCCGATGAGGAAATTCTGCCATCGGGCACCGCCTATATCAGTGATGTAGGGATGACCGGTGCTCACGACAGCGTGATCGGAGTTAAAAAAGAGATAATCCTGGAAAAGCTTACTACATCAGTACCCAAACGCTTTGAGACATCGGACAGAGGACTGATGGTAAATGCCGTATTGGTGGATATTGACGAGCAAAGCCGGCGCTCAATTAATATTATGAGACTCAGATATAAGGTGGAGGTTTAGATGTCCTTAAAACTATCCGGAAAAACTATTGCTGCGGCTATCAACAAGGCGTCCAAAGCCATAATTGCCGAGCACGGTCTGAAACCAAAGATGCTATTGATCCAGGTTGGAGAAGATCCCGCCAGCTCCTATTATGTGCAAAGCATTGTCAACACTGCCCCGAAACTGGGTTGCGAGGCGGAATTGCTTACCCTTGCTCCGGATTGTGGAGAAGAACACTTGTTGAGAATTGTTGCCGAGGCGAATTCTAAGCCGGGCATTCACGGCATCATGATTCAAAAACCACTCCCCAATGAGATTGATGATAGCAAAGTAAACCTCATGATTGATCCGGATAAAGATCTAGACGCGCTGCACCCGATAAATTTGGGTAAAATCCTAATGGAGAAAGAAGCTTTTTTACCCTGCACTCCAGCCGCGGTGTATTATACCATGAAATACTATCAAATTGACGCAGCGGGCAAGAATACCGTTATTTTAGGCAGATCCAACGTGGTAGGCAAGCCGTTGGCAAATATGCTTTTGTGGAAAAGGCCATGCGCGAACGCAACCGTTACGGTATGCCACAGCAAAACCAAAGGGCTTGCGGAAATTTGTGCTGCTGCAGACATTTTGATCTCAGCAATAGGCAGAGCCAGTTTTGTAAGGCAGGATATGGTGAAAGCGGGGGCTGTTGTAATCGACGTAGGCATCAACGAAATCACCGATGCAGAGGGTAAGCAAGCTTATGTGGGGGATGTCGATTACGAAGCCTGCGCAGAAAAGGTGGCTGCCATTACGCCGGTACCAGGCGGCATTGGCAGGATCACAACGGCTGTGCTGTATTCAAACCTGGTGAAAGCCAATCTATTGGCAGCCCGGATAAATAAAAATGTTGACGAATATATCGACATGATTTTTAGTGAAAACCAAAAGAAATTATAACCTGATGTTTGGGAGGACCGATGAATAATAAGAGTGTGAAACTCTTGGTAATCATCTCATTACTCACAGTCGCAGCGCTGTTGATAACAGGTTGTGGAAAATCCGGAAACCGTTTTGCAAACCAAGTTCCGGAGATATCCATCACCTCTTATGAGGGCTGGACGGAAGAAAACGTGCCTGCAACGATAGACACGACTGATCATGAATATGCATTTCAACAAAGAATATTCTGGAACGCCTATGATCCCGATGGCGTAATAACCGGATACGCTTTCCGCGTTTTGGACGAAGATCTAAATCCAATCGCAAGCCCTGGTTATCAATACATCAGCCGGGCAGAAGATGGCTTGATTCCGGACGCGATTTTAAACAGCAGCTCACTTTTGGGTAGTTCCAGAGAGGGTTGGGTTTACCACTATCTCCCCAGTGCGGATCAATCGTTGGAATTGGACGATCCGGAAGTTGACCGTTCGATCTGGACTTCTCAGAAGTATGCCGTGATCAATTTCCCCTCCGCGGATGACTCTGGTAACCCCTTGCCCAAGGTGTCACACTTTGAAGTGATTGCGATCGACAACCGTGGTGAGATCACTGCCCAATCTGCCTGGCGTAGATTCCGCACCAGTTCACCCCGTCCCACTTGTTTCCTGGATACCACAAAGGGAAATCCCAATGGTGGAGACGTTGGTAGCGGCATCCGGCTGAAGTTCATCATGCATGACGATGATCCTTTTATCACCGTAGTGCCCTATAAATTTGAGTTCCGCATGATGAAGATTGACGATGTTACCGGTAACGTAATTCCCGGAACAGAAACAGACTGGATTAGCACGCATGATCAAGAAAGGATTGATGAATACCGACTTACCGGCAATACCAATCCCGCTCTTACCTACGACTATGAAGAAGATGGCACTCCCAAAAACACTACTACCCGGATCGTTGGTCGTGCAACTGACCTTGCCGGAGTTCTTTCTGACCCGGCGGATTCATCTGCTGCTATCACTTTTAAAGTGAAACCCGGCTTCCGCCCGATGACACAACTTTATTCCAGAAAAATATTGGCTCTGGGTAACAATCACTATGAGGACTGGGGAGATGATTACAATCAGGAACCTGCACCTTACAGTCTTTCCGGAGGCAGACAACGCTACGGCACATCTTTCTTCAAAGATCTCGATGGCACTCTTTCTGCTGTATACAGCCCAGATCTTAAAGTGTATGTCCGTTGGGGTTGGTGGGGAGAATATGTACGTGAAAGTACAGATGCTTCAGTGTATCCTTTAGACGATCCCTATGGCAAGAAAGCGGACGTAGTATTGAGCGAGCATTCGCCTGATATTCCCGTAAACTACTTTAGCGAAATTACTCATTTTGATATTCGTTACGATGGAGCTCCTTACGAAGTTCTCGGATTCCCGGGAGATGAATATAACCACACCGATGTGGAAGACGGAAAAACATGGTTGCGCTTGCCGGTATCTTCTCCGCTCAGACAATCCATCGTGCTTACTACCGACGAAATATTGCCTGGCAGACATACATTTGAAGTCCGTTGTGTAGATATGCAGGATAAGTATTCCGAGAATCCGGCTGTGCTTGAATTCAATATCCACGAGTTCGTAGAACCGGCAAACCGCGAAGGTGTATTGATCATTGATGACGATGTAAATAACACGGCGGCTTCTCCTGATGATATAGTGGACGCGAAATATTTGAACATGGTGTCTGGCTTGAACTTAACTGAAGACCAGATCAAAGTAGTTAAATATGGTGGATCCGGAGAAAATGGAACCGTAGCGGACGACCGTATGCGCCATATTCCCTTTGCATTGCTACAGAAGCATAAAATGGTGATCTACCATAGCGACAACCCCACCAGCGATGGTAACATCGTAAAAGAGATTGATGGTCTTTCCCTTTACATGCAGAAGGGCGGTAACCTCGTGCTTTCCCATACTCTGAAATTCAGTTCACTGGCCTCAGAGATGTCCAAAACCGGACAAAGAACTACTCTGATTAACGCCTTAGGCTTGCCGGACAGACCCAGCTTAGGCATCGTTGGAAACGCATTGCAGACCAATCCCTTCGTAGTTTCAGCGAATGGTCAGCAGGGATATCCCACTCTGGGCTTGCAATTGGAAGATCCGCCCAGCTTTAATGCCCTGGTAGAGATGCGTAAAGGTCTTTCTGCCGTAGCATACTACGCCAACGAGTCAAATCACATCGGCGAAAGTATCTATACCTTGGGCTCCAAGACTGTGGGACAGGATAACTTCTCTCCCACCCAGGAACAGTTCGAAGCCATCAACGGTAAAACCATTGGCATACGCAAAGTAAACTCAGAAAACTACCTCAATTCCAGAGCATACTTGTTTACCTTCCCGCTTTCTTATATGAAAGACGAAGATACAAAAGCACTTATTACCAAAATCTGGAATGAATTGCTCTAATAATCCCAAGCATCTATGATAAACAGAGAGACCGGCTTCAAGCTGGTCTCTTTTTTGTTACTACATCCAGACACCCAGAAAGCGCTGCTTATCCCTTGAGCTTGAACAATGCTATTGGAGTTCATGAGGCCAAAGTAAATCCTGCTGATATTGAAATAATAGGCCTCATGGACTTTAAAAGCAGGCGTGTAATTATGCACGGCCTTGAAGTTCAAACCGCCCATAAGATTAAATAAGTGATAGTTTGTTTATGTGCTTTGAACTCCAATACCTCAATTGGGTTGAATTCCTCTAATACCATCTCTGCTCATGCAGCAAGTTGCTCTCTTGATACATTATCCAGACTTCAGCGAGACTTCGTGCTTAGATATTGCTGTCGGCACAGCATCATCCAGGCTTGAAGGGTGGCTGATCCAGGCTCAAAGGCATAGGGGGAAAAAAGGTGATGGCAAAAAGATGAGAGCAGAAAGAATCCTGTAGAACTCAGCGGGCATATAGTGTACAAGCGCCAAGACTAATGGTCATCAAGCATTATGTAGTACCATTTATCCGGTATTGGCCGGGTGATTGATGGAAAATCTGCAACACTAAGTAAAAATCAGCAATCTATTGATGGTCAAGGCATTAAGCTTTAGCTTTGGAGAATAGAATAGCACTATGGACCAATCAACGATTATGGATAAGGGACTGCGGGATTTTGCGCAATTGAAAGTTCATTGACAGAAAGGGCAATTCTTCGAATGTGGGACTTAGGCAAAAATACAATGGAGAACAAATGAGTAAACAAAAAAGAACTGCAATTGAGCCAACCCGGGAAGAAAACTATGCCGAGTGGTATCAACAAGTAATAAAAAGTGCCGATTTAGCAGAAAACAGCGACGTTCGTGGCTGTATGGTTATCAAACCATGGGGTTATGCGATATGGGAGAATATCCAGCGGGCTTTGGACGTGATGTTTCGGGAGACGGGGCATCGCAATGCCTATTTTCCTCTATTCATTCCCAAGAGCTATTTCGAAAAAGAGGCAGAGCACGTGGAAGGCTTTGCCAAGGAATGTGCAGTGGTTACCCATTCCAAGCTGGAAGACGATGGCAATGGAGGTTTGAAGGTAGCCGGCGAGCTTACAGAACCTCTGATCGTGCGTCCTACCAGCGAGACAATCATTGGCGCTTCTTTTGCAAAATGGGTAAATTCCTATCGGGATCTGCCACTATTGATCAACCAATGGGCAAATATCGTGCGGTGGGAAATGCGAACTCGTTTGTTCCTCAGAACAGCGGAATTTTTGTGGCAGGAAGGTCATACCGTTCATGAATCTCAAGAGGATGCGATGGTAGAGACCCGGAAGATGCTGGAAATCTATGCTCGGTTTGCTGCAGAATATCTGGCAATACCGGTAATTCAAGGCGAAAAGACCGAAGGGGAGAAATTTCCCGGAGCGGTGAACACATATTGCATCGAAGCTATGATGCAGGACAAAAAGGCATTGCAGGCAGGAACTTCGCACTTTTTGGGGCAGAACTTTGCCAAAGCCTCGAACATCAAATTCCAGGGTCGGGATGGAGATTTCGATTATGCCTGGACAACTTCCTGGGGTGTATCCACTCGCTTGATTGGAGCTCTTATAATGGCGCATAGCGATGATAATGGACTTGCGTTACCGCCCAAAATTGCTCCTTCCCATATAGCCTTGATTCCAATTTACAGGGATGAAACCGAAAAAGCAGCGGTAATGGCGTACTGCCAAAAAATCGTCCATACATTTGAGAAAGAATATATTGAGGACGTACGAATCTACACGGAATTGGACGATAGAGATTCCACCGGCAGTGAACGCAATTGGTATTGGATCAAAAAAGGGATTCCAATCCGCATCGAGATTGGTCCCCGGGATGTGGCTTCGGAATCCGTAATGGTGGCAAGAAGAGATAAAGAGCCTCGCGATAAGCAGAGTGTGGCAGTTTCTGAGATCAAAGAATACATCCTGAAGAGTCTGCGAGAGATTCAAGACAATTACTATCAAAGAGCGTTGCAGTTCCGGGAAGAGAACACTGTAAGGATTAACGACAGTAAAAAGTTTTACAAGTATTTCAGCCCTAAAAATGTGGAGCAACCCGAGATTCACGGTGGATTTGCCCATTCACATTGGTGCGGTTCTACCGAGTGTGAGGAAAAGATCAAAGAAGATCTCAAGGTAACCATCCGCTGCATTCCCTTTGATGCCGAGCCTGAAGAGGGCAGATGCATCGCTTGTGGTAAGCCCTCCGCCCGGCGGGTGATATTTGCAAAATCCTATTGATATGATATATCAAAGCGCAATAATCTGCATCGGCAATGAACTGCTTTTGGGCAGAACGGTGAACAGCAACCTGGCATGGTTGGGCAGGCAACTTGCAGACTTGGGTATGCCGGTAGCCTATAGCGAGACTATTCCGGATGAACCGGCAGCTATTCAGGAAGCTCTGGAGTATTGCTGGCAGAAGTACGACCTGGTAATCACAACAGGTGGTTTAGGACCTACTCAGGACGACATCACCAAGGCAGTGATAGCGGAGTTTTTTAACAAAGATCTGCATTTTGATGAGGAAGTATGGGAACACATCCAGCAGATGTTTTCCCGGCGCGGTGTGAAAATGCCAGATTCAAACCGAAGTCAGGCGATGGTTCCTGATGGCTTTGCAGTCTTGAATAATATGCGGGGCACAGCTCCGGGCTTGTACTACGAGGCAGCAGGAAAGCACTTTTTTGCGTTACAGGGCGTACCAGCGGAGATGAAATACATATATGAAACACACATCAAGGGCATCCTTCAAGATGCCCTTCCGGATTCATCTGCCTTGCTTGTGCGTAATATCCACACCTATGGAGTTGCCGAATCTGCTCTCGCCGAGCTGCTGAATCTGAACTGTTTGCCGGAAGGCGTGATGCTGGCATGGCTACCCCAAACCGGCAGAGTGGATTTGCGCATCTATGGATCGGAGGCAAAGGCTTTGGCAGTGGCTGAGGCATATGTACTTGAACAATGCAAACAATAT
>CAZJJH010000073.1:0-7194 GCA_964546265.1 uncultured Candidatus Cloacimonadota bacterium | reverse complement strand
ACTAATCACTGGCGGCGCGGGCTTTATCGGGTCGCATCTGGCAGAACGTTTACTTAGCGATGGGCACGAAGTGTACGCGATAGATAATCTCTCAACCGGAAGTTTGGATAACATTAGCTCTTTCCGGGACAACCCAAAATTCCATTTTTACACTGGCACAATATTGGACCGGGCCTTGATGGAAGAACTGATCTCCAAATGCAAGCAGGTGTACCACCTGGCAGCTGCGGTGGGAGTGAAATACATCATCGAAAATCCCCTGCTTTCTTTGAAAACCAACATTGTTGGCACCGATAATGTATTGGAGCTGTGCAATAAATATAAGGCCAAAGCGCTGATCACATCTACCAGTGAGATCTATGGAAAAAGCGAGAAAGTGCCCTTTTCCGAGCAGGATGATCGCCTTTTGGGTAGCACTCACATCAGCCGCTGGGGCTATAGTTGTTCCAAGGCTATTGATGAATTTTTAGCTCTGGCATTTAGCCGGGAGAAGAAGCTTCCGGTGGTGATAGTACGCTGTTTCAATACCGTAGGACCGCGTCAGACCGGACAGTATGGTATGGTATTACCGAAGTTCATCAAAGCGGCGCTTTTGGACCAACCCATCATTGTGTATGGCACCGGCAAACAGACCCGCTGTTTTGCGGATGTTTCGGATGTGGTGGAAGCCTTTGTCCGCCTGATGAACAGTCCCGAATGCGAAGGCGAGATTTTCAACGTGGGTACCACGGAATCCATCAGCATCGAGGATCTGGCAGAAAAAGTGAAATCCATGTGCGGCAGTAAATCCAGGATCGAATACATGAGCTATGAAGCCGCTTTTGAAGAGGGTTTTGAGGATATGATGAACCGCATGCCGGATCTCAGCAAAATTCATGAATACATAGGTTATGAACCCAAATACAAACTGGATGACATCATCAATCGCATGATCGAATATTATGAAAACTAAGCTTATTATTACAGGAATCTTTCTGCTGATTCTTCTGCCATGTCTGGCGCAGCGCAGCGATATGTTTCCGGATGCCAAATACATCACAGTGGGCATCAGCGGCTACGTTCAGTATCCCGGAACTTACAAGCTAACGCCGGTAGATCGTCTTTCGGACGCGTTGGCTGCCAGCAGATTGAATGAAGAGCGGATGCAGGCTAACGTGGATACCGGGGTAAACGGACCGGATCCCAAAAAGCTGAATCCAATTCCCCAATTGCGGGAAGATGAAGACCCTCGGGTGAAGGATTTTACGCCGGATCAGGCTTTGCGTAGTATCACCATAGTCCGCAACGAGCAGGAGCTTAGCTACGATCTTCTGGCATTTTTGCGCACTGGAGATATCAGCCAGAATCCTTTTTTACGAGATGGGGATCAGATCCACATTCCCCTTATTCAGGAAAGGATCAGCATTCAAGGCAGCGTAGGCTTCCCCGGAGAGCTGGAATATAAAGCGGGAGATACCATCCGCAAAGCGGTGGATCTGGCTTTGGGGATTCGCCCGGAGGCTGATCTAAGTGCTGTGCGTCATGGTAAATATCTGCCCGAATCCGACAGTTTCTCCTATCTCAACCTGGATTTATCGGTTCAAGCCGATCTCTGGGAAACTGAACTTGCCCCCGGGGATATGATCCTGATCCCGGAGAACGCTCAATACCGCAACCAGATATTGGTGAATGTATCGGGAGAATTGATGCGCAAGGGTCAATATAGCGTTCCTCCTGAAACCGGACTTTGGGAACTGATTCAGATGGCAGGCGGCATCAGCAAAGAGGCTGACATCCATAACGCCGTGCTTTTGAACGAGAGTTTCAACCAGGAGCCGGATGCGGATTTTGAGCGCATCAAAAACCGCGGCATCAATGAACTAACCCCTTTGGAATATTCCTATCTGCGCATCAAACTGCGTCAGGCCAAAGGCAAATATTCTGTAGATTTTCCCCGTCTCTTTGCCAGCGAAGGTAAAGAAGGGAATGTAAAGCTGAAAAACAACGATTTTTTGTATATCCCACAAAAGCTTGATATGGTATGGGTCAGCGGTCAGGTAAAACGGCCGGGGCTGGTGTCCTTCAAGGAAGGCGCAGACTGGCTTTACTATGTAAATCAAGCCGGGGGATATACCAGCAATCGCAATAAATTTGGCTCGCGCATATTGCGCGCAAACAGCGGGAACTGGATAAAAGCCGCTTCAGACGTTGAGCCGCGTCCCGGAGATATTGTATTTATTCCAGATAAACATGATCGTCATTTCTGGACAGACGTAAAAGATATCATCGGCGTAACTGCTTCCGCAATAACGATATTAATCGGGGTTCATACCCTCACCAAATAAAGGAGTCCCTCACAGATGAAAGTACAAATGCTGGATTTACATGCCCAATACGAAGCGCTGATGCCTGCGATTCGTGAACAATTGGAAAAAGTGTTTCAAAAACACCACTACATTATGGGTGCTCAGGTGAAAGAACTGGAAGAGCGCATGCAAAACTATCTGGGAATAAAGCACGCCATCGGTTGCGCTTCCGGCACAGACGCTCTGGTGCTGGCAGTAAAAGCGCTGGATATCGGAGAAGGCGACGAGGTGATCACTACTCCTTTCACATTTTTTGCCACCGCTTCATCGATCTGGCGCAATCATGCCAAACCGGTTTTCGTGGATATCGACGAGGATACTTTCAATCTGGATCCCGCCGGGATCGAAGCGGCAATCACTCCAAAGACCAAAGCAATCATGCCGGTGCATCTGTTTGGACAGTGCTCAAACATGGATGCCATCATGAAAATAGCCCAAAAACACAATCTGAAAGTGATTGAGGACAACGCTCAGGGAATCGGTTCCACCTGGAATGGCAAGATGAGCTGCTCTTTTGGCGATATCGGAACTTTGTCCTTCTTCCCCAGCAAAAATCTGGGTGCGATGGGCGATGCCGGAATGTGCCTCACCAACGATGATGATTTGGCAGCCGGCTTGCGGCAATTGCGCGTGCATGGCGAAAACCCCAAATATTACCACCAATGGGTGGGACTGAACAGTCGCCTGGATACCATGCAGGCAGCCGTGCTTTTAGTAAAACTGGAAGCTCTGGCAGATTGGAGCAAAGCGCGCCGCGCCAATGCCGCTTTTTATAACGCAGGGCTCAAAAACATTCCGGGACTCAAGACTCCGGTAATCGCTCCTGAAGCAGTAAGTATATACAATCAATATACATTAACTACAGATAAACGTGACGAGCTGATGACACATCTCCAGAAAAAAGAAGTGGGCTGCGCCATCTACTATCCGCTGCCCCTGCATCTGCAAGAGTGTTTCAGTAAGCTCGGTTATAAAAAGGGTGATCTCCCGGTGGCAGAACGCCTTGCTAATCAAGTACTTTCCATTCCGATATATCCCGAACTGAACGACGAGATGAAACAATATGTAGTAGAAAGCATCCGGGAATTCTTTGGAGCATAAAGGAGAATAATGTGCGCTTTATAGTATGCCTGAAACAGGTTCCCAATACTACCGAGATCAAGATTGATCCTCAAACCAATACCTTGGTGCGCGAGGGCGTGGAAAGCATCCTGAATCCTTTCGATGCCTACGCGATTGAAGAGGCCGTTAGACTGAAGGAAGCCCACGGAGGCAGCGTAGTGGCAATCAGCATGGGTCCCAATCAGGTAGAAAGCACGCTGCGAGAAGCAGTTGCTTTGGGCGTGGATGAGATTATCCTGCTATCCGACCGTAAATTTGCCGGTGCGGATACATGGGCAACCAGCTACACTCTGGCAGCTGCAATCAAGCGTTTGGGTAGTTATGACCTGATCCTTACCGGGCAACAAGCCATCGATGGGGATACCGCTCAGGTAGGACCCGGCATTGCTGCCCATCTGGATATTCCGCAAACCTGTTTTGTGCGCAAAATAGAAGCTATATCGCCTACTAAGATCCGGGTGCAACGCCTGATGGAAGATGGCTTTGATACCGTAGAAATGTGCAGTCCCGCCCTCATCTCTGTGGTAAAAGAAATCAATAGCCCCCGCCTGCCCTCGCTGCGCGGCAAACGTAATGCCAAAAATGCAGAACTGACAGTATGGAATGCGGATGATCTGGGCCTGGATGAAACAAAAATCGGCTTGAATGGCTCCCCAACTCAGGTTGTGAACATCTTCAGCCCCAAACACGAGAAGCAGGTGGAGAAATTCGATGGTGATACGGATCAGGCCGTAGAGCTCATCATTCGACGTCTGGATCAATTCACTAAGAGATGAACTATGCTTAGATTCCCGGATATAAATCCCGAAATTGCCAGCTTCTCCCTGATGGGACTGGATCTTCATATCCGCTGGTATGGCTTGTTTTACGTACTCAGCTTTATCGCTGCCTATTTTTTGTATAAGCCCCTGCTCAAGCGCAGAGATATCTCCCTGAACCGCGAAGAATATGAATCCGTGATCTTCTACGTAATGTTGGGAGTGATCCTGGGTGGAAGACTTGGCTATATTTTGTTTTACAACTTCCTGTATTACCTATCCAATCCCCTTGCCATATTTGCCGTTTGGGAAGGAGGCATGAGCTTCCACGGCGGAGCTTTGGGCGTGGTAATCGCCGGACTTCTGTATTGCAAAAAGCACAAACTATCCTTCTATCGCATGGCAGATCCCGCCATGCCACTGGTGGCAATCGGCTTGGGGCTAGGCCGCTTGGGAAACTTCATCAATGCTGAGCTTTGGGGCAAAGTGACTACTCTGCCCTGGGGCATGGTGTTTCCGGGAGCCGGTGAACTTCCCCGCCATCCCACTCAACTCTATGAGCTTTTTGCCGAAGGCATTGTTTTGGGCTTGATGTCCTGGTATTTGCTGGGCAAGAAGGTAAAAGATGGAGTAGTATTCTGGAGCTTCATCGGCGGCTATGGCGTGCTTCGCTTCCTCATCGAGTTTGTGCGTGTGCCGGACGATATAAGTTTTTATGAGGATTTTGGCTTTATCTTTGGTATAATGAGTATAGGTCAGTTCCTATCACTCTTGATGGTGATAATATCCGGAATTGGTTTTTATACCTTATACAGGAGGAAGAATGAGGCAGTTTAAGCTCTTGTTAGCGGTGCTTTTGTTGGCGATCCTTGCCGGATGCGCCGGCAATATGGGCATCAGTGAAGAAGCCAAGCTAAAAAGAGAACTCAAGAAATTTGAGAATTTTTCCGGCAGTGGCATTGTGGAACTTTCTGCCTTTGGCTTCAGCCTGCGAAAACCCTTTGTGCTTTCCAAAAGTTTGGAGCAGATGCGCATGGATGTGGTTGAAGGCGGTGCCCTGGGTGCCGGAGGCTCTCCGCTCATCAGTGTATATATTGGTCAATACATTAGCCTAAAATCCACATTGATGCCCGCCCTGGAAGCGCTGGATCTGGCAGGGAAACTGCCCAAGGGTCCCGAAGCCCTCTTTGCTACTGCAGACTATGTGGTAGACCGCTATGGCAAGGAAATCATCGAAAATAAGGCTCTGATAAGAGATAGCCTGCAGATCACCTTTCGCTCTAACTACCAATTGGAATCCATCCGGGATGGTAAAACCGGCATCCGCGTGGAAACAAGTTACAACCGCCAGGGTAATCCGGACGACATCGCCATCTTTACCAACAAAGGTATCAGCGCCCGGTTTATCTTCGATGAAATGAATTATTCCCGCCCCGAGATCGTGGCGCTACCCAAGCCCGAACCCAAAAGCGAGAGCTTCATGGATCTCTTCCAACAAGGCGGGATGATGCAACTCTTTAAAGGATTTTTGGGTAATTAAATGATAGAACGCTACAGCCTCCCCGAAATGCAGCGCATCTGGAGCTTGGAAAACCGCTATAGATGCTGGCTGGAAGTAGAACTTGCCGCCGCCCGCGCTATGCACGATATGGGCATTGTTCCCAAAAAGGATTTCGACGAAATCGTAAACAAAGCAGATTTTGACGTCCAGCGCATAGCCGAGATTGAAGAAAGCACCCGGCACGATGTGATCGCCTTTCTAACCAATGTAGCAGAATATGTGGGTCCCTCATCCCGCTGGATTCATTATGGCATGACCTCCAGTGATGTATTGGATACCGCCACCGCTTTGCAACTGAAACAAGCCGGCGAATTGATTCTTGCCCAATTGCAGCGGCTTTTGGAAAATCTTAAACTGAAAGCGCGCGAATATCGCCACACGCTGTGCATGGGCAGAAGCCATGGCATCCATGCCGAACCCACATCCTTCGGGCTCAAGTTCGCCCTTTGGTATGACGAGACTCAGCGCAATATCAAGCGCCTGGAAGATGCCATCGAGATCGTCAGCGTGGGGCAAATATCCGGTGCTGTGGGAAACTATGCCCATCTGGATCCCGAAGTGGAAGAACGCGCCTGCAAACACCTGGAGCTAAACCATGTAAATATCTCCACTCAGGTGATCCAGCGCGATCGTCACGCCCAATTTCTCTTTACAATCGCTCAGATCGGCAGCACGCTGGAAAAGATCGCACTGGAAATCCGCCATCTGCAACGCACCGAGGTGCGCGAAGCTGAAGAAAACTTCTCTAAAGGCCAAAAAGGCAGCTCTGCCATGCCACATAAACGCAATCCCATCCTCAGCGAACAGCTTTGTGGTCTCGCCCGCCTCTTGCGCTCCAACGCCGACGCTGCTCTGGAAAACAACGCCCTCTGGCATGAGCGGGATATCTCGCACTCCAGCGTGGAACGCGTTATTTTGCCTGATAGCTGCATCCTGATCCATTACATGCTGGCAAAGAGCAGCGCAATGATCGAAAGCCTGGCAGTTTATCCTGATAATATGATGAAAAATATCGAGCTGACCGGAGGACTGGTGTTCTCTCAAGCCTTGCTCCTGCACCTGGCAAACAGCGGCATGACGCGCGAAAAAGCCTATGCACTGGTGCAGCAAGAGGCCATGAAATCCATTAGTGAAGGTGAAGATTTCAAGAAACTGATCTTCGCCAATCCCGAAATCTGTGATGCCCTGGGGCAAGACACGATCCGGGCAATTTTCTCTTACGACCGGTATCTGAAGAATGTGGATCACATTCTGCGCCGATGCGGCATCATCTAAACAAAGGAGATTGTTATGAAACAGATTCTCTTTACCATCCTGATCCTGAGCCTTGTTCTGCCCATCTTTGCACAAGCAGCAGATCGCATCACCGGTGTGTGGTACAACGGTGAAAAAAGCAGTAAAATCGAGA
>CAZJJH010000072.1:0-7229 GCA_964546265.1 uncultured Candidatus Cloacimonadota bacterium | reverse complement strand
GAAAAGTATTTGCTATAAACTATCTTAAGCGTTGTGTCCTGATCCTCAAGAGGGCTGAAATCACTCATTTCGTAAAGAAGATCCAGTTCACCATTTGGATCTATGTGATTATACTCATAATCTATGGTGTACAATAGCCTATCTTCACTATCAAACAATCCCAGGATGAAGAAGCCTTGAATTTCTACATCGAGATTGTTCTTCAGGCTTACAAACACATCCGCGGGACGGGGTAACTCGTATATATCATACAGGAAACCTTCTTCCTCGGCTACGGGGACTACGCTGATATCGCTATTAAGATTGAATGCTTCTTCATCCAGCCAGTTTCCACTGTAGCTACGGGCAGATCTGAAGCCACCCCAATAGGCAAGAGTACGCTCTTCATAAGCAGACATCCCCGGATCATTTACATAGTAAGAAGAAGCCTTGTTTTCCGGGCCATCCCTCTTGACCACTAAAACCCAATGTGAGCGTCTTCCGGCTACCTTTACAATAACTTTGTTTCCTTTATCCAATTCGGCATTCAAAAAACTCCAATCGTTATAACGGGTGCTTCGGCCTGCCAGTTCCAGGCCAAGTCCGGCACCATCGATGAGTCCCGGTATCTGCCAACGCATGTTGTTTCCATAGTATCCGCCATTTTTGCGTAACCAATCGTTGAGTTTTGCAGGAGTCATATAGGGGTTTGATGCTTCCGCATTTAAGAGCATCGACAGGCAGGAAACCACGCATCCACTTTTTCCAATCGAAGTACCCCTGCCCAAACGGTTGGATTTCCAGCGTGAGTCCGTTTGCGAAAACCAACTGAAGTTTGTGGCATTGGCAGCTGTTAAAATGATAGCCAATATATATATAAGTGCTGTTTTTTTCATAAGTATTATCTCTCTGTACTGCGCTCATTAACAACGAATTAACGAGTTAGTTCATTATCTGGTGTGCAAATGTATCTGTCAACTTCTATATTTTCACTTGCCAGAAAATGCGTTTATTCTAATTTGGAAAAAATTACCTGCGATGAGAGATACGTTCTGGCATCAAGGGTGGAACAAAAGCTCCATTCTATGCCCCCAATGTATCAATTTTCGCCACAGAGGAAAGCTTTATGAATACGAAAAGACACGTGGTAACAATCATCATCGATGATATCGACCAAGCCTTTCAACCTGTGAGCGACCTGCTTCACTTAAATGCCCAAAGTATCCTGCTCAGGGTCGGTTACCCGATGCGGGGATGGGGTGCTTCCGTGATTTTTCTGATAATGGAAGCCGATATTGATCAAATGGGCGCTTTTTCCGGTAAGTTGGGTATGCTGCCCGGAGTAAGGGTGAAGACTCAGACATTGAAAATAGAAAAAGGAGATACAAATGAAGATTAGTACTGAAGGCCTGAAATCTTTCATTCCGGATGATAAGATCGAAGCTCATCTGGAGAAGGAAAAGAATGCATCTGTGCAAAGAATCCGGGATATCATCCAGAAATCCCTGGATAAAAACAGATTGGATCCGGATGAAACCGCTGCTTTGATCAGCGTCAAAGATCCTGAATTGCGCCAAATGATCATGGATGGCGCGCACGAGCTGAAAGAGCGCATCTATGGAAATCGCATTGTCCTTTTTGCTCCGCTCTACGTGGGCAACGAATGTATCAACGATTGCGTGTATTGTGGATTCAGAATCTCAAACAAAGAATGCCAGCGTTCTACTTTGAGCAAAGATCAGCTTATCGAGGAGACAAAAGCCTTGGTGGATACAGGGCACAAGCGGCTGATTATGGTCTATGGGGAGCACCCTAAATACGATGCCCGCTTTATCGCTGATACCGTGCAGACCGTTTACAATACCAAACACGATAACGGAGAAATCCGCCGGGTAAACATAAATGCGGCGCCGATGGATATTGAGGGTTACAGAACGGTGAAATCTGTAGGAATTGGAACATACCAGATCTTCCAGGAAACATATCACCGCAAAACATACGAAAAATTACATCCCAAGGGACCTAAAAGTAGTTACCTTTGGAGGCTGGATGGACTGGACCGGGCAATGAAGGCAGGCATAGACGATTTGGGAATCGGTGCCCTGATGGGACTCTATGATTGGCGGTTTGAAGTAATGTCTTTGCTTTACCACACTATCCATCTGGAAGATACATTTGGCGTAGGTCCCCACACCATCTCATTCCCGCGCATCGAACCTGCCATCGGTACAGATTTTAACCAACATCCACCTTTCAAAGTATCGGATGAAGATTTCAAACTGCTGGTAGCGATCATCAGGCTCAGCGTTCCATACACCGGAATGATTCTCACCGCGCGTGAACCTATTGCTATCCGCAATGAAGTTCTTAGATTTGGGGTTTCCCAGATTGATGCCGGAAGCTCTATCGGAGTAGGAGACTATTCACACAAAGATGATGAATCGCGCAAGAAATCCCAATTTGTGTTGGGAGATACCCGGTCTTTAGACGATGTGATCTATGAACTTGCCCAGGGAGGATACATCCCGTCATTCTGCACTTCTTGCTATAGAGCAGGAAGAACCGGAGAACACTTTATGGAATTTGCCATCCCCGGTTTTGTGAAGCGATTCTGTACTCCAAATGCTCTGCTCACCTTTGCCGAGTATCTTTACGACTACTCTTCACAGCGCACCTTGAAAGCCGGGTTACAGCTCATTGAAAATGAAATTGCTAAGATAGATGATCCCAAAATGCAGGCTTCGGTTGTTGAAAAACTTACCCAAATGAAAGCCGGAACCAGGGATCTTTACTACTAAGAGAAAAGATGGGTTTGCCCAGAATTAGGATACACTTATCTTGTGTATAAAAGAACTAAGGAGTATGCCATGATGATTGAAGTAACGGACGCAAACTTCGCCGAAGTGATCAAACAAGGTAAGGTTATAATAGATTTTTGGGCACCCTGGTGTGGTCCCTGTAACATGATTGCCCCGGTTTTGACCGAGCTCGAAACAGAGCAGAAAGAAATTACAATAGGAAAACTAAATGTGGATGACTATCCGGAACTTGCCGGCAAACACGGTGTGATGAGTATTCCCACCTTGTTGTTCTACAATAATGGTGAGCTCAAGGATAGCTCAATTGGCGCAGTATCCAAAAGCGTGATCCTGAACAAACTCTCTGCAATTGGTTGAATCTGGATCTTGAGAATTTCACGAAAAGATATAATTAATCGTTTAGAATACTACCCCTTTAGGGTTCTGACTGCCCTGTTGCGATTGCTTCCCATCTCCTGCAGCAGGGCGTTTATTTTATTTTTGTTTAATTTTGTGGGTTATCATATCGGGATCCGCAAAGAAGTAGCGCGAATACAGCTAAGCAAAGTGTACCCAAACTGGAGCAAAACCAAAATTGACAGAACCTTGAAGGGTCTGTATCGGCAAATGGCATTGAACATTGTTGAAGAATACTTAATTGATGACGAAACCTTAAGTAAAAAATCATCAATTCTGGGTAGAGAACATTTGGATGAGGCCATGGCTCTGAACAGGGGCACAATTCTTGCCACCGCTCATTTTGGAAATTGGGAGGCTGCCCGTATCCTGCCTTTGAAAGGAATTCCTCTTAGTGTTATTACAAAAAAGCAGCGCAATACTCTTTTTGATGCACATACAAACCGGATACGGGAGAGAAGTGGTTTACATGTAATAGACATGCGCAAGGGTCTGCGCGATATCATTAGCGACCTGAAGGAAAATCGGGTTGTTGCCATCCTGGCAGATCAAAACGCAGGTAGCCGCGGCTTGATGCTGGATTTTTTGGGCTTTCCCGCTTCAAACTGGAAAGGTGTTGCCAAAATCAGTCTTCGCTACAAGGTTCCGATTGTTCCTGGCTTTGTAGTTCGGGATAAGGATTCTAAGCTGGTATTCGAATTTTCTAAAATGATATATCATCCCGAGCTGGAAGATAATGAAGAGCATTATAGCCTGGTGTTAAGTGAGATAATCGCAGTTACAGAACAATATATTCATAGATACCCGGATCATTGGTTTTGGGTGCACAAACGCTGGAAACATGGCTATGACATGTTTTTCGGGCAGCGTTGATTCATAAGAGACATATCATATAGCTTTTCAGATTCTTCCCAACATCCATTTTTAGTAAATTACCTTTTCTTGCATATTTTTGCGTTACCGTACTCCAGCCTAAGGTATCCAGCCAAGTTTAGCACAATATTAAGCTAGGATTATGCTATGGTGACAGCAGTATTCAAGCTGGAAATTAGCTTAAAGCAGGCTTGATCTATTGGGGAAGAACTTTGTTATGACAGCCTTATTTCTTGATCGGAAGGGATACAAATACAGTAGTGCCTTCGTTTTCCTTGCTTTTAATCCAGATGTTTCCCTTATGAAGCTCTACAATGCGTTTAGATGTAGCAAGTCCCAATCCCAATCCGCTGGAACGGTACTCCACTGTACCGGATTTATGGGCATAGATTTCGTTTAGTTCATAGAATTTTCTAAACACATTCTTGATCTGGAACTCCGGGATGCCGATGCCATTGTCCTGAACATATATTACCAGGCTATCCTTTCCATCCAGTTTTTCTTGTTGGAAAGCTGCTTTGCGCGCACCGATAACAATTGTACCAAAATCGTTGGTAAAGCGAATGGCATTTAAGACAATATTGTGAATCATCAGGTGAAGGGCTTCCCAGTTAGCATTTATGGCAGGTAACTCCTTCTCTACATCCAGGCGGATAAACATCTTCCGTTTGCGGGAAAGAATCTCCACTTCTTGCTGGATCAATTCAAGTATTTCCGGTAGATCAACCGTTGCCATGCTCAGGCTTTTCTTAAGGTTATAATTATTCATGGTATTGATATCACCGGTAGTGAGGATCAATTTTTTCACCGAGCTTTCGATCTTGTTGATGATGTCGTTGCGTTCTTCTTCATCGGCATAAAGATTTCGTTTTAAACGAGATACATAGCCCTGCAAAGTGGTGAGCGGTGTATTGAGCTCATGAGAGACTATTGCCATAAATTCATCTTTGAGCATTTCAAAAGAATTTAGTTCTGTGCTTTTTTGCAGCAAATTATCATAGAGCAAGGCGTTTTTGATGGCAATGGAGATCTGTTCTATATACAGAGTAATAATCTCTTGTTTAAGGTACATAGCTCTGCTATTATCATCCATATTATCAAGATACAAGTAGGCAAATACATTCCCATCAACCATTATCGGCACGCAGAAGATTGTATGCAACTGGTAGTCCTGAACACTGATTGCTTGTTTAAAGCGGTTGTCTTCCATCGCATTGAAAGTGCTGATCATCTCTTGATTGGTTTGCGCCATAGAGAGCACAGATTTACTAAGCCCTGCCACGTTGTTTAAAATCTGCTTTTCACTATCGATCTGAACTCTGTATATATTGTTCCCATCACTGTCGCGCTTGATCAAAAAACCGCGTGAAGCATTAGTAAAATCTATCGCACTGGAGACTATCTCGTGTTCCAGATCTGCGATATCCACTAACTTCATCAGCTCATGCGAAATCTGCATGAGGTCGTTCATTTTTTGGATGCGCCGGGTAATCTCCGAGTAATCTTGAATCCTTACGATAAGCGCAGAGAGATGTTGTTTGATGTTGCGCATAATGGATACTTCCTGCTTTGTAAAAGGTAGTTCTCCATCATCATTAAGTGCCAGATAGCCAACTTTTTTGGAGCCTGTCTGCAAAGGAATAATTGCCAGGTGTTTGCCCTCGGAGATACTCTGCACCATGCTATCTGTTCGCATAGCTTTATCCACTTCTGTGCGGACCCTGGCATCAGGGAGAGTCATTAGATCGCAATTGTGTTGATGAAACACGGTGTAATTCTGGATTCTTTCAGAATACTCCATCAGTCTGAATTGCCAGGGGGAAAGTACTTCGTGAATGCCTTTGGCAATCAGAAATTTGATGCGATCGATGTTGTTTACATTGGCGATGTTGAATAGCAGTTCATTCCACTTGCGGCGTAGATCTTTGGCACGGGATTTGATCGGAACAAGATTGAACTTTTTCAGGTTTTGAATATCAAAAAGGTTTATATCCAGAAAGTTGCTGATATCTTCTTCCGGAGTATTGGCGGTAATCTGTTTCAAGTACTTTTTATATTCCAGATATTTACTCTGTGCCAGGGCATCCTGTTTTAGCTCTAAAAGGATTTGAATCTGGATCTGATAGAGCTGCACATTGTGCTGATAGTACTCGTAGGATTCCCATTGTTCAAAGCAGCGGTTTACACGGCGCAGAATACTGCGTAAGGGGATATCTGACACCACAAGATCCAATTTTGCCTGCATAATGTCCAATTTACACAGCCAATAACGATAGTGGTTTTGGGTAGCCAGATCCCGAGCTTTATCCATTAGTTCCTGAGCTTTGGTGTAATCTCCCAAACCAAAATGACACTCGCTTTCCATGATGTAGAATACTGTAATCGCATAGTTGTTATTTATCTCACCAGCGTGTCTCAACGCCAGTTTCAACTCTGCCAGGGCCTTCTCGTAATCCTTTTCCATCATTGCGATAAGGCTGAGAACGTTGTGATGAAATTCTTCTTCATGCAGGTGCTTATAATTTATCTGGACATTGCTGCTTAGCAGCCGGCGTAACTTCTTTGAGCTCTGGATCTCGTTCAGATAGTAAAAATAGGTTTTAACCAGGGGGTTGATGGTGGTCAATTTGCCTTTGATGAGTTCGGATTCGTTTTCAACGATGAAAGAATAGTAGTGTCCAAAGCCTTTAATCTTGCTTTTTGCCAGGGCAAGATTGCGCTTCACGGAATCTAGATAACTGGTTCCACCGATTGATTCCACCAGATCCTTGCAAGCTACCAGCAGGGATTCAGCTTCACGAAATTCGCCCATCTTGATCTTTGCTTCACCCTGGTTGAGTAATGCCAGAGCCTTGATGGTAGTCAGCTGCAGTTCATCGGCATACTTGAAGGCAAGTTGGGAAAGGTGATTGGATTGCAGAGTTATTCCTTGCTTGAGGTATAGATCCGAGAGATTGTTGTAGATGAGCCCCCAGAAACGCCTTATGTTATATCTTTTCCATATGTTTAAGGCAGTATTTAGATGCTCATAGGCTTCCTCGATGTTCTTTTGGTCGCTGTAAAACACTCCGAGATCGTTATGCATGGATGCCAGCCTTACCATTACTTTGCTATCGTGATCCGGTGGCAGGATCTGCAGGAAATCTTCAATAGTTTTTATGG
>CAZJJH010000071.1:0-7516 GCA_964546265.1 uncultured Candidatus Cloacimonadota bacterium | reverse complement strand
CCTGCGTTCTTCGTTGATCTCCCGTTTTCTGGCAGAAGGCATCATCAGTAGCATCGAAGATATCTACCGCATGGATTTTAATCGCGTTGCGGCTCTGGACAGGATGGGTGAACGCTCTGCGCAGAACTTAAGAGATGCAATCGAGATTTCCAAAATGCAGAATTTCGATCGCGTTCTATTTGCTCTCGGCATCCGCTTTGTAGGAGCGGTAACTGCCCGCAACCTGGCGCAACACTTTGGCAGCCTGAAGAAGCTTCAACAAGCTGATCTGCAAGAGCTTTCTGCTGTTCCTGAGGTAGGAGAAAAGATCGCCCTGGCTATCCGCGAATACTTTGATAACCCCAAAAATTGCGCCCTGGTGGAAAAGCTTGAGGAGCTCGGCTTAAACACTTCCTATGTTTCTCAGCAACATTCTTCCTTGCTGGAGGGCAAGAGCTTTCTGGTAACCGGAAGCCTGAACCGATACTCCCGCAAGGAGATTGAGGAAATCATCAGGAGCCATGGCGGAAAGATCTTAAGTGGAGTATCCAAAGCGCTAAACTTCCTGGTAGTAGGCGATAAACCCGGTTCAAAGCTTAGCAAGGCAGAAAAAATTCCCGAGATCAGGATTATCTCCGAAGATGAATTGATAGCTATGCTGGAAGTGGATTGATGATTCTGAAACGCTTTATCTTAAAAGAACACATCTCACCCTTTTTGATATCTCTTTTAGTTGTAACCTTTGTCCTGCTGATAGATCGGATCATCGATCTGATTGATCTGATCGTGGAAAAACAGCTTCCTGCCGGAATCGTGCTGGAGGTTTTCGGGCTCTCAATACCCTACATGCTGGCGCTCTCCATCCCCATGGCGGTATTGGTTGCCACCATTCTTGCTTTTGGCCGCATGAGCGTAGATCGGGAAGTAATCGCCATAAAATCCAGCGGCATCAATATCTACGCGATGTTGGGACCCCTCTTTGCCACCGCAATCGTTCTTACCGGCTTGATGGTTTATTTTAACCATTGGTTCCTGCCGGATACTAACCATCGCCTGAAAAACCTGATGCTGAAAATTGCCTATTACAAACCCATGACCATCATCGAGGCAGGGGAGTATAACCACCTTTTGGATTACACCGTATGGTGCTCTGAAAATACCGAAGAAGAGCTACGCGACGTGCTGATCTACGACAGAAGCGAAAGCCGTTTCCCCAGAACCATTTACGCCAAAAGCGGCAAGGTGTTTCAGATGAACAATGGCAACGCCTTGCGCATAGTGCTAAACAACGGCGAAATGCAGCAACGCAATGAGCGAGAACCGGGGAAATATAGCACTACCCATTTTGAACAATATACCATCCACGTAAAGGATCTCGGCAACAGAGAAGATCTCTTCGAAACAGGCTACCGCAGTGACCGGGAGATGACTTATGGTCAGCTCACCGCCACCCTGAAGGATAGAAAAAAAGAGCTGCAGGAAAAGAAGCAAGAAGTCCAAAATCTGGAGACCAGAATGGCAGCAGGAACCCTGCTCGCGGATCCGTACCGGGCACAAAATGAAAAGAAACGGCTTTATTCCATGCAGCAGGTAGCGCAGAACCGGGTGCAGGAGCTAAGCTCCACTATCCACGCCCTGGAAGTGGAATACCACAAAAAATTTGCCCTATCCTTTGCCATCATCATATTTGTAATGGTGGGCGTACCCTTGGGCTTGATGACCAGAACCAGCGGCATTGGCATGGCTTTCAGTGTATCCAGCGTGATATTTCTGGTATATTACGTAGCGTTGAATATGGGCGAGCAATTTGCCGATAAGGGCCAGTTCAATCCCTTCCTCTCCATGTGGTTTTCAAACATCCTCTTCTTTATTCTCGCTTGCCTTTTGATCTTAGCTTCCATCAAAGAAAAACGCCTCTTGGATATGCAAGTTCTTGCCTGGCGCTTAAAGAACCTGAGATCACGTAAAAATCCCCCTCCGGATGAGGTAGTACACTGATGCGAATACTGGATCGTTACATCCTCCGCGAATTCTTGCGCACATACATGATCATCTTCTTCAGCTTTGCTGCGCTTTTTATCGTAATCGACGTAGTGGACAACCTCCCCCGCTTAATCCGCGCCGGCGCCACTTTTGATCTCGCGATCAGCTATTACCTCTTGCGCCTGCCATATTTGATCGTACTTACCTCGCCGGTAACCGTGCTGCTAACCGGTTTGTTTATGATGAACGGACTTTCCAAACACAATGAATCTGTAGCCATCCGCGCCGCCGGAGTAAGCATCAAGCGGGCGATGTTGCCTTTGTTTGGCCTAGGTCTCATCATCTCCATGGCGGTGGCAGCGATGGGTGAATATCTTCTGCCCTGGGCAGAATCCACCCGCAGCGAACTTTACAACGTAAAAATCAAAGGTGAACAGCCGGAAGATCAAATGCTGAAAGCCCGCGTGCATTACCGGGGCCAAAACAACGATTTCTATTACTTCGGATTTTTTGACGGATACAAAAATACTTTGCGCATTATAGATCTCACCAAAGTAGATTTCCAGAATTCCGAGATCATCGAAAGAGTAAGTGCTTCAAGCGCTACCTGGGACGGCGAAAAATGGGAACTTTTGGATTGCGAAATCCGCCGCTTTGAAAACGGGAAGCAGATTTTCTCCCAGTTTCTACCCAGCACCACCATGCCGATCCTGGAAGTGGAACCAAAGGATTTTATCAGAATCTCCAAAAAGACTCTGGCGCTGAATTTTTTTGAACTCTGGGACTACATCGGCAGGCTGGAAAAACTGGGTGAAGACGCCAGCCGCGAGATCGTGGATCTGCATATGAAAGTGGCGTTTCCTTTGACCAACCTGATCGTGATCTTCTTCTTCATCCCGATCGCCACCTCAAACGTTCGCAGCAAAGGTCGCGGCTGGGTATTCATGTTGGGCCTCGTGGTATGCTTTTCCTATCTGATTGTAGTGCAGATAAGTCAGAGCTTCGGCTATAACGGGATTATCCCGCCGCTCTGGGCTGCGTGGTCGCCCAATATCTTTTTCTTCCTTTTGGGTCTGGCCTTTTTATACAAAGCTGAGATCTGATGAAACTAAGCTATTCTTGGGATCTCATCAAAGCTTTTATTCCCAATCCCCGGCTTCAAAACGCTGCGGGAATCTGGTTGGATTACCGCCTTTCACTACTCAGCAAAAGAGTATATGTGCGGCACCTCCCTCCGGCTGTAATGATAGAGCCCACCAATATCTGCAACCTGAAGTGCCCCCTCTGCCCCAGCGGCAATGGCAGCCTCAGCCGCCCCAGGGGCATGATGAAGCTCGAAGCATTCCGGGAAATTGTGGATCAGCTCCACAGCCATATCGGTATGTTGATTCTCTGGAATCAAGGAGAGCCATATCTGAACCCGGATTTCAACCAAATGGTAAACTATGCCGCCGCCAAACAGCTCTACACCATGTGCTCCACAAACTTTAGCCTTGCCCTGGATTTGGAAGGAATTATTAACAGCGGCTTGAATAAACTGATCATCTCCATGGATGGCATATCGCCCGAAACCTACGATCAATATCGCGTAAATGGGAATTACGAACTGGTGCTTAGCAATATGCAAAACCTGGTAAAAATGAAACGCCAAATGCGCAAAAGAACTCCTGAGATCGTATGGCAATTCATCGTAATGCGCCAAAACGAACACGAAATTGACCGGGTAAAACAAAAAGCCAGAGAAATCGGAGTGGACAAGCTGGAGTTCAAAACAGTACAGATCTATAACGAAGAAGATATCCGCTTTCTGCCTTCAAACCATCAATACAGCCGCTACTTTGCGGAAGGCAAAACCTTCGAGCTTAAAACCGCGCTCCTGAACCGCTGCCGCAGGCTCTGGACTCAACCGGTTATCAATTGGGATGGCGAGCTTAGCATCTGCTGTTACGATAAAGATCTCACCTTCAAGATCGGTAATGTACTTGAACACGGCTTTGCCCCTTTGTGGTATTCCGCCCGCATGAACAAGATGCGCCGCAGCATTTTGCACAACCGCGCCCAATTTGAGATCTGCAGAAACTGCGGAGAAGGTATCATACAGAAAATTAAGCTCTGAAGAAGACTGCTCCGCCGCCGATTGCAGAAGGCTACTGTAGGGGCGCTCGCTGAAGCGCCCAAGGAAATTTAGATAGCACATCCCAGTGTAGCTGCGGCTTTTAGCCGCACATTTTTTTATAAAAAGCGGCTGGAAGCCGCTTCTACTTAGATAATCACTTGGTCTTGACTATTTTGATAGTCGCAGTAGCGTTTGAACTCTCTGCTTTTAGGAAATATATCCCCGCGGCGCAATCGCGAGAGGAGCTATCCTTACCATCCCATAAAAGGTAGTTATCTCCTTTTACTGCATTGTCGTGAGCTATCTTCTGCACCAGTTGTCCACGCAGATTGTAAATCTTTAAGGTTAAGGGACCGGGATCGTTCAACTTGAGGCAGATCTGGGTTTGGCCTTTGAAGGGGTTGGGGAAGCTCTGCATGCTCAAAGATGTAGCGGGTGTTACATTGGGATCGTCATTTCCCCAAGTTTGCCACTCCAGATATTGCAGATAGGCGGCATTTGTGCCATAATAGGTATTAGTGGCGGGGTTCAAAAGATACCAGGCTCCGATATCGGAGACGATAATCTCTTGGATCTTGATATCGGCTATCTCACCATCCTCAGGGTATTCAATGATGCCATTTTCATCGATAAAGGCATATTGCTGCGTCCAGCCTTCGGAGTGATAGACATAGGCATTTATCAGGATCTTGTTATCTGATATTGCTCTAAGGCGATCAATCCTCCATCCGTATTCCAGGGGGATGTTCGCTTCTGGACTACCATCCAGAGGGAGGATGCCGATGTATCCATGATAGTTATTATAGTAATAAACATTATTCTCGTGGAATAGCAGTGGGAGTGGATAAAAATTAATCGGATCACCTATAGGGCTGCCATCGGATGCTGCTTTTTGCAAAAAACTCGATCCAGTAATTTGCCAGGATCCGGGATCTGTGTGTCCTTCGGAGTAAAATTCCCAATAGAGGTATCTCATTTCAAAGAGCATTTCATCCCCGCTTTTGTGAACCTTGTTTATGTAGGCACCTACATAGGGTTCTGGAATATCTGTTGCCGCTTGCATGGCTTGATCGGGAGGATACAGGGTGCTGCCATCTGCAAAGAAGAAGTTTGTGAAACCCATTTGCGGGAAGTTGTCGTCACTTTGAGACCAAGATATCTGGTTTTCGGCGAAATAATTGAGCATGAGCGCTCCTGAGCTATAATTTGGGTTATCAGCCGCCACTTGGATCCCCTCAGGAGCCCAGACAGCATAACCATCTACATAACGATGCAGATAGATTCCCGAAAACGTCCCCATACTTGCCAGATACAAGGAGTTGTTCCAAAAGCTATAACTATGGGTTTCCGGTCCCTGTCGGAGCAATCTGCCGCCGTCTTCCCAAAGATTCCCGGCTCCCAAACTGATCAGTTGTGCGAGAGAACGTTTATTGGATCCTACGGAGCTTTGCCAGGCTACGAGAATCTCAGAGTTATCGGTCTCGAAGATGCTATAATGGTCGAATGGTTCTTCGGTGATCACCTGTGCTTGGGGAAAATAATATATGCCGGACGGACTGATGATCTGGTAAACCAGTTTGCCGCCTGAATAATCGTGTTCTTGGAACCAGGACACAAACAATGCTCCATTGCTGAGGGAGATAGCCTGAAATTTCCTTGCCGTGGTGCGCGTACCGGTAAGCAAGATCTCTCCCGGTTCCGGATATGAATAATTCCCTTGGGTGTCTAGTTTTTGCACTACAATCTTCCTGAGCTCTTCCACACCAATTATGCAAATAGCAACGAATTCATTATCATTAAGATAGCCATATAGATCACCATGGTCTCCTGTATCCAAAAGCACAGGCTCCTGCCAGCTTTGATAGGAACTGTTATAATATTGGACAAAGTGGTCCGGATAAACCGGTTCTTCATCCTCTTTTGCCAGTAAATACCAGCCTCCCCCCGTGGTGGGAAAGATCTGCATTTTATAGGGATTACTCATGTCTGATTCAGGTCCCGGAATGTAGCTGTGGACGGTTTCGCCCAAGGGATTGATCACTTGCAGGCAGTGGTGCCCATGCATCTGAATCAATCCTTCTCGAGCGTGATAGTGCAGGATCAAATTACCGGAAACATCCACCGCCGCGCCTTCGCAAACCTGATAGCTTCCCAAGTCTGGAGAAAGATCCTCAGTCCAAAGTTTGTCGCCATCCATATTTATTAGATTGCTATAGATTTGGTGGTTTCTTTCCCAGACCACATAAAAACTGCTGTCATTGCGCAGATTTAGCGAGACTTTGGAAGCCCTGTGGATATCCTCAAAATCTGTAGTCCAATCAAGCTCATGATCAGGGCCAATTTTAAAGACGGTGAGCCTATCCGGGCGGGGGATGGCGACCAGTGCTCCGCCATCAGGCGTTGGAAGCAGAGCGCTTGGAGCATAATATGTTCCTTCCAGCAAATCTATGCCATATTGGGGAGAATAAAGATTCCCTTGGGCATCTACGTGCATGTATCTGACCAAGCTGTTTAAGCATGCAAGGAAATGCACTCCTCCCGCGTTGTCTGTGGCAAAACGGCTATATTGCTCTGTGTGTGTATAGAAAGAATCGATGTTGGAAAGCTCCATCACCGGGTTTCCGGCGGGGTCGTAGGTATCCAGCACATATCTGCCGCTATATATGTCATGCTCCCTGAGGACGGCGATCCTGCCATCGGCATGAATGGCGACATCAAAGAGCTTGGGGATGGGCATAGCATCTTCCCAGACAGGCTCATGATCTGCAGAAAATACTTGAATATGCGGTACAAATATGCCTTGCAGTTGTTTGGAAAACCTAAGCAGGATGTTGCCATTTGGCAACACGTTGATCTCATGATCCAAAGAAAGATCTTGTGACTCTAACAACGGAATCGGATCGTCAAAAACGATAGCGCCCTGTAGGGTGGCAATCATCAGTGGCAAAGCGAACAAAAGCAGGTAAAAACGTTTCATGCTGAACTCCTCTTCTTTCGTTCATTCAACAATGCAAAATTATCAGACGCTACCCAGGATGTCAAGATATTTCTTCCGGATTGTAATAATAATTCTGAAAAAAATTCGTTCAAAATACTATATCCTTTCAGCAGATTAAATAAGCTCAGCCCAAAACCGCTTCCTAATGCTTTGTCCGGACTTAAGCGCAGCTTTATCCCAAGATACTGCTATGCCCACAGCTATATCCAGCGACGAAACATAGCCAAAGCTCCGATAAAGCACTGGGGCTTTGGTGAGATTTTTTTATCTGCAGTGTTACGTTTAACGAAGTTGATTCGTTATATATAGATCGTATATCCCATCTTTCACCTCTCAAGCTCACCTTATAATTTTCTTGAGGAGACATTGATAGCTGAATGTACCCATGCTGTCCGAGTCCAAGAGTCACCGTCAGATATCTCGGGAACTGGGGATCAATC
>CAZJJH010000070.1:0-7550 GCA_964546265.1 uncultured Candidatus Cloacimonadota bacterium | reverse complement strand
ACATCAGCTACGCGGCAGAGTTGGCAGAGGGTCGGATCAGGCATATTGTTTTTTAGTATGGCATCAGCCATTGGGTAAGGTCGCCCGGCAGAGACTGGATATCGTGAGCAAGAGCAGCGATGGCTTTGTTATCGCCGAAAAGGATCTGGATTTGCGTGGTCCCGGGGAGTTGTTTGGGCTGGAACAATCCGGCATTCCTCAGTTTAAACACGCAAATCTGGTGGCGGATCAGCAGATATTGCAAAGTGCCAGAGCAGACGCCTTTGCCATCGTTGAAGAGGATCCCAATCTTTCACAAAATGAATATATAAAACTTAGAGAAACATACTTAGCAAAGTATCATAAACGAGAGGAGCTTATCCAGTACTAGAGTCCTTGCCTTCCCAAAAAATGGCTTGACGATATCCCCCCGCAGATAAAACATGCAAAAAATCCAATTTTTGAGGTACCAATGAAAAAGCTGACCATACTATTTATGCTGATCCTCATCAGCACAGCAGCCTTTGCCGTGAAGTTTGATCCCTATTGGTTTCAATCCCGCACGATAATCGGTTGCTTTAGCAAAGAAGCCATCCCAAACATCGATGGCAAACTTGCTTACGAGATTCAAAATGGCGTGATATCAACCGGTCTGGAGAGCATAGACGCTCTTGCCCTGGAATATCAGATCGTAGAAATCAAACAAGCTCACCCGGACATCATCAAGCCGGAGTGGAATGATAATGGAAAATACATGCAAAACGTATATCGTTTCTTTTTGGCATCGGACGACCGCATTGATGAAGCGGTTGAGGCCTTGAGTGCGGATAAATATCTGCTGTATGCAGAGCTGGAAGCAATTAATCGGACCAAGTTTGTGCCGGACGATCCCATGCTCTCCCAACAATACACACATCCCTTGCTGCAAAGTTTTGAAGCCTGGGATTATGTAACCGGCAATCATGATGTAATCGTAGCCATCACAGACAGTGGTGTGAAGTGGAATCATCCGGATTTGATGGGAAACGTTTGGATCAATCCAGCAGAATCCCCCGGTATGAGCATAAACTGGCAGAGCGGCACCATTACCGGTGGTGACGGTCAGGATGCCGGAGAAGGCGGAAGCAAGGTAGATGACCTGGTAGGTTGGGACTTTGTAGAAAATGACAACAACCCAATCCAAAACTACAGTGCCAATGATCATGGTACTCACGTAGCAGGATGCGCAGCGGCAGTTGGCAACAACGGCGTCGGCGTGGTTGGAACAGCACCAAATGTATCAATCCTATCCTGTAAAGGCGCTCCCGGCAACAGCCCTTCCCAGGGCATTCAATATGGCTATGATCAGATCACCTATTCTGCCCAGATCGGCGCTCACGTAATCAACGCCAGCTGGGGTGGACCCGGCAATGGCAGTTATCCAAATCAGGTGGTAAACTATGCCACAAACCTTGGCGCCGTAGTAGTTTCTGCCGCAGGTAACGCAAATACAGAGCATACTTCCAGCTACCAGGATTATCCTGCAGATTGTGAAAATGCTTTGAATGTTGCCGCCACAAACTATTCTGACGTAAAGGCCAGTTTTTCTGATTACGGCGAACCCATTGATATCTGCGCTCCCGGAGACAACATCCTTTCCACCATCATAGGTGGCAGCGGATATGCCAGTTATGGCGGAACCTCCATGGCAAGCCCGGTTGCCGCCGGTGTGGCAGCCCTGGTAAGAAGCTTGCATCCGGAACTGACATCGGAGCAACTGCGCATGCGATTGATGATGACCGCTGATCCCATCGACGATCTTAACCCTTCCTACGCCGGCAAACTTGGCACAGGCAGGATAAATTCCTTTACCGCTACGATGTATGACAAGATTCCCAATATCGTAAAAGAAGACATCGCGTTAAGCGAGCTTGAAGGTGACGGAGATGGCATCCCAAATCCCGGAGAGACAGTAAGCATGGACATCCTTTTGGGTAATATAATGACCGGTCACGGCATCCTCTGGCACGATGCAAATGATGTAAGTGCTGTGCTCAGAACATCCTACCCGGGAGTAAGCATAGTGGATTCGGTATCTGCTTTTGGGCAGAATGGTTACCTTTATGCCGCCAGTTCCACCTGGAACATCACCCCCTACAAGTTCAGCACGATCGCGGATCTCCCCTCCGAGCCCATCCCCTTTGAGCTGGTAGTTACTTCAAATGGAGATCAGCCCTATCCTTACCACAAGGTGATTCCGTTCACAATAGAGCTCTCATTGGTTCAGGAAGGCTGGCCCATCGACACCGGCGGAGCAGCCGCAAGCTCTCCCATCTTAGAAGACGTAAATGGAGATGGCAACCTCGAAGTGATCTTCACAGATCAAGCCAACAAAGTGCACATCACTACTGCCAATGGCGAAGCACTTCCCGGATTTCCTTTGAACCTGGGTGCAAACGTTGTCGGCTCCATCGCCATGAGCAACCTGCAGAATAACGGCAGCTACGGCTTTGCCGCTTCGCTATCGAACAACAACATCGTTGCATTCAATTCCGATGGTGAGATTCTCTTCACCCAACCGGCGAACAGCACTCTGCGCAGCGGTCCGGTTATTGCCAGACTCATCTCCGGAGAATCAGAAAAAGTTATTGCCATGACGCAAAATGGCGTGTTACACGTTCTGAATCCTGATGGCAGCTACGTGCCAAACTACCCGGCAACTATCGGCGGAGCTTTCTTATCCACCCCTTCAGTAGCAGACCTGAATTCAGATGGCAATCTGGAAATAGTGGCATGCGCTCTGAACGGCAACCTCCATGCCATAGATGCCGTAAGTGCTCAAAATATTACGGGTTTCCCCGTTACCGGAATTTCCGGTAGCCAGAATCCCGTAACCATCGCCAATCTAGATGGCGATCCGAATCCGGAATTGTTAGTAGCCACCAGCACTTCCGGAGAATTGCTCGCTTTCAACCATGACGGCAGCGTATTCTTCCAAAAAAATGTGGGCGGTGCGGTTAAAACCGGTGCTGTAGTGGCAGACGTAAACAACGATAACAGCATGGAGATCATCTTGATCAATGCCAATGGTGATATCTATATCATGAACAGCAATGGCACAAACCTTCCCAATACCCCAATCTCTGTGGGAACCGGAGTAGAAAGCAGTCCTGTAGTTGCCAGATTCGATTATGGCTCAGATCTTGCCGGAATCATTTTTGGCGATATCAATGGCAGATTGCATTCTGTAAGAGTAGATGGAACTGAATCTCCCAATTTCCCCATCCAGCTAAGCGGCAATGTGAAAGTATCCGCAGCTTTGAGTGATCTGGATCATGACGGAGATCTGGACATAGTGGTTCCGGATAACGGCGCTTATTACGTAATTGATATCAAGCGTCAGATCAGTGATCTGCTCTGGCCCTGCTATCTGGGCACTTACAACCGCAGCAGCAACTCCTTCCAGCCTACTCCCAGCCAGGACGAATTGATCAATCCTGTTGCTACTTCTCTGTCGGCAGCATATCCCAACCCCTTCAATCCCCAAACTACTCTCAGCTTCAACCTTCAGGAAGCAGGGGATGTAAGCCTGGTGATCTTCAACCAAAGAGGCCAGAGAGTGCGTAGCATGGTAAATGGTAGCCTGCCTGCAGGTAAGCATCAAGTGGTATGGAACGGTACCGACGATAACGGCAGTGCCGTATCCAGTGGCCTGTATTTCTTCCGCATGAAAACTGGGAAATACAGCTCTACCCGTAAAATGGTCTTGATGAAATAGTATAAAAATCAGCTTAAAATAAATAAACCCCGTTTCCAGCGGGGTTTTTTCTTTATCCCCAAAGCTGAAACCAAGCCGTTCCCCGGCTCTTCGCCCCAAGATTAGCAATGATTCGTCGCTAGATGTAGCTGTCAGCATAGCAGTATCCGGGGATAAAGGTACCTTGAAGTTTGGACAAAGCATAAGAAGAGAGTTTAGATATCTCTTTAGGAATTTTTTACAAAGCATCTTCTGAAGAGCTGCCATTCCCAAAAATAGTGAAACACAAGCAAAATGGTATGCAGAAATGCTTTCCTAAACCCCTGTTTATGCTTTTTTTTGAGCTCTTAGCTTTGCCCGAGATCAGGCCTTTGCGGGTGAATCGAGCTCCCCTAAAAGCATTGAAGACAGCCATTGACAAAATAGCAAGATTCAAAATGCTGGAACAAAACTAATTAAAGGCAGTAAAGAATGAGAAAATATATAGTCTCGATCCTGGGACGACCCAACGTGGGGAAATCCACTTTGTTCAACCGGCTTTGCCGCAAACGCATGGCAATAGTAGATTTTGAAGCCGGCATTACCCGGGATCGCAAGTATGAAGATGTAGAATGGAATGGTAAGGTATTCAAACTTATCGATACCGGCGGAATCGTGTATGACAGCAGCGATCCCATGGATAAGAACATCAAGAAACAAGCTCTTTTGGCAATAGACGAGAGTGATCTGATCGTATTCATGGTAGATGCACAAACCGGTACTACGGATATGGATCAAGCTATCGGCAAGATCCTCTTCCCCCATCGGGACAAAGTGTTGCTGGTAGCAAACAAAGCGGATAGCGAAAAAATCGAATGGGAAGTATATGACTTCTTACAGCTAGGTTTTGGCGATGCCTTCCCGATCTCAGCATCGCATGGCAGAAACACCGGAGATTTTTTGGATGAGCTGGTTGCCCGCATCCCAGATACTATGGACGCGGGAATCGAAGTGAAAAAGGAAAACACTCGCATCGCGGTAGTGGGAAAACCCAACGTGGGGAAATCCTCAATTGTAAACTTGCTGTTGGGAGAAGATAAACAGATCGTGACCGATGTACCGGGCACAACCAGAGACAGCATCGATACGCCTTTCCGCTATCATGGCAAGGAATATACTCTGGTGGATACAGCCGGGTTGCGCCGCAAAAATAAAGTTAACTATGGCGTGGAATATTTCAGCGTAATGCGCACAATCGAAGCTGTGGACAGAAGTGACATAGTGGTATTGGTGCTGGCAGCAGATGAAGAGATCAGCACTCAAGACTTGAAAATTGCATCCTATGCCCAGCGCAAAATGAAGGAAATCCTGATCGTTTATAACAAATGGGATCTGGTAGAAAAAGATGCTGGCACTACCGGGAAATTTATCAAAAACCTTCATTACCAGATGCCCTTTCTGCAATATGCTCCGGTGATATTCATCTCAGCGAAGACCAGTCAACGCATTCATAAACTGATGGAAACAGTAGTGCAGATAGAAGCCGAAAGCCACAAAAGGATAGCTACTTCAGAGCTCAATCGGTTTATGGAAACCGTGATCGCTCGCCGTCCACCCACACATCCCACCGGCAAACACGTGAAGATCTATTACATCACTCAGGCGTCTGTAAAGCCCCCTGTATTTGTCTTTTTCTGCAATGCTCCGGGCTTGATTACCGAGAATTACCGCAAATTTTTGCACAACCAGCTCAGGGAAGTATTTGCCTTTGCCGGAGTATCCATAAAACTGATCTTCAAAGGAAAGAAAGAAGGAGAGCCGGAAGATGAGCGTTAGTGCTATTCTGTGCCTCCCTCTGGCCTATCTTTTAGGTAGCATTCCAGTTGGATTTTTGGTAGCAAAAATTTTCTACCACACAGATATCCGGCAGACCGGCAGCGGAAACATCGGTGCTACCAATGCCCTGCGTCAATTTGGCACTAAAGTGGGCGTGAGCGTGTTGCTCCTGGATATGCTGAAAGGCATACTGGCAGTGGTGATCGCCAGAAATGTGTTTGGATATGCTCATCCCCTCGTATCTCTTTGCGGATTGTTAGCCATCCTGGGGCATATCTTCAGTATCTGGCTAAAATTTCGAGGAGGCAAGGGTGTGGCAACAGCTGCCGGGGTTTTTATGGCTCTGGCTCCCCTGGCAGTGGTGATTGCACTGCTTAGCTTTGTAGTGGTGGTAATGCGTAGTTCCTATGTATCTCTAGGCTCGATAATTGCGGCAAGCGTATTTGGCATCGCAAGCTATATCCGTGAATTCAGCAAACCAAATCCGGATTGGGCTTTGTTGGTATTGGTGGCTTTGGTGGTATTGATGATCATTATCAAGCACAAAGATAACATTCACCGTCTGCTCAAAGGCGAGGAAAACAAAATAAGTTTTACAAAGAAAGGAAAATCCTGATGTGTGGAATACTTGGTGTATTTGGCAATCCTAAAGCTGCAAAACTGGCAGCATTGGGGATGTTTGCCATTCAACACAGAGGGCAGGAAAGCTGTGGCATGGCGGTTTCTGACGGCAAAGTGATCCGCTTGCGCAAGAAAATGGGACTGGTAAAGGAAGTATTTCCCGAAAGCGAATTGGCTGCGCTTCCGGGCACTATCGCCGTGGGACACGTGAGATATCCCACCAAAGGCTCTGCAACAGAATTTAATACCCAGCCCCATATTGTGGAAACCCTGGCTGGACCCGCTTATGGACTTGCTTCCAATGGAGACCTGGTAAATTATCCCAGCATGCGTAGATATCTGGAAGAGCAGAATGTATATTTTAAGAGCGATAATGATGGCGAGCTGCTGGTGAAATATATCGCCTGGCAAGTAATGCGCCGCGGCGAAGGCATCATAGAAGCCATTCACCACCTGATGCAGGATGTGAAAGGCGCATATTCCACGGTTCTGTGCACTCGGGATGCCATGTATATGTTTCGGGATCCCTACAGCATCCGCCCGATGGTATGGGGTAAGATGCCTGATGGAACGGTAGTAGTCTGCTCTGAAAGCTGTGCCCTGGATACCCTTGGGGTGATCGACCGTAAAGAAATCCCTGCTGCAGGCATCGTAAAAGTAAGCGCCGAAGGGATCCGGGTAATTGAAAACGACGCCAATCTTTACCGCCAGATCAAACATCCCCGGCATTGCATCTTTGAACACATCTATTTTTCCCGTCCGGATAGCTTTCATTTCAATGAAGATGTGTTCCGGGTGCGGGAAAAGCTCGGTGCCGCTCTGGCTTCCCGGGATCAGGACTTAAGTGCAGATTATGTGGTACCGGTGCCGGATTCATCAAATTTCATCGGACTGGGCTATAGTAATGCCAGCAAAATCCCTTTATCTTTGGGCTTGATCCGCAACCACTACATCGGTAGAACCTTTATCAAACCCGAGCAAACTATCCGGGACGAAAGTGTGCGCCAGAAATTCAACCTGTTGCCCAATTTCTTTAAGGGGAAACGGATAGTATTGATAGACGATAGTATCGTGCGGGGAACCACTATCCGCAAGATAGTAGAACTGATCAAAAGAGCCGGTGTGTCGGAAGTACATCTGCGCATTGGCAGTCCTATGGTAAAACACAGCTGCTATTACGGCATAGACACTCCCTCCAGCGAAGAATTGGTGGCAAACCGCCTCAATATCGAGGAGATTCGGAAACTTGCCGGGGTAGACAGCCTGAAATTTCTGCAAATCGAAGATCTGCTTTCCTGCGTGAAAGAACCCCAAGATTACTGTCTGGCGTGTTTTAACGGGGACTACCCCCTGGGTAAAGCCGAGGAATAGGCGATGGATATCCGAGAACTTGGCACCC
>CAZJJH010000069.1:0-7572 GCA_964546265.1 uncultured Candidatus Cloacimonadota bacterium | reverse complement strand
AGACTCGAAGACGAAAAGAAAAAGCAAGAAGCAAGTGAGGCTGAAGAGCAGAAGGAAACCGATAAATCCCCCGAAACCGATCCCTCTGCAGAACCGGATAAAACCGAAATGCCCGATGATGAACAAAAGAAAGATCCCGAGCAGAAAGATGGGGATGAATCCGGCGAAACAGAGGATCCGGAGGAAAAGGCTGATCCCGAAGCAAAAGAGGAAGAGCCCGAACAAGATAAAGCTCACTTCAATCCGCTTATTACTGCCCTGGATTATTTGGCGCGCGTCAAAAACATTTCAGCCTCCTATCAAAATGCCTATGCCATGAATTATACTCGCAAGACCGAACTGCCGAATTTTGCTTTCCAGCTCGGTATCCCCCACTCCATGCCCAGAGACTATCTGGATGCTATCGGTAACGACAACACCCTAACCTTGTCCTCGGGCATCTTTTTTGGACGTAATCTGGATAGCACCATAAATTTCGCTCATAGTTTCAACCGTCGCTATTCCAGCGCCAGCCAGCAAAACAAATCTACCACCTTCCCGGATATCACATTGAGCCTGATGAATTGGGAGCCATGGCTGGGCATCTCCAAATACTTGCAAGGCGGCAGGCTGAATACGGGATTTCAATATACTACCAGAGCCAGCGGAGATATAGACTGGGTAAAGCCCAAACAAGAGTCCAAAACGGTATCGCTCAGCCCGCTGATCGGCTTTACCGGAAATATCATGAACAAGCTGAACACAAATCTCAGCGTGTCCGTTTCCCAAACCGAGAACATCACAGACATGGATAGCTACGACATCATCAAAAACAGCGATAACATCACCATGAACGGAAATCTTACCTACAGTTTTACTGCGGGTAGGGGCTTCACCATCCCCTTTACCGGAAAGAAGATCCACATCAATAACCAGCTCTCCTCTTCTTTGGGAATCACCTTTGACAAGAGCAAGGACGTTACCAAGGGCAGAGACAATTCCCAAGTGGATCGGGACACTTCAAGACTTACCATCACCCCCAGCGCTACCTATCAATTTGATCGTAACATCCGGGGTGGGCTAACCTCCAGCTATGAATTGAATTCAGATCGGAAAAGAGACGACGGCTCCCGGATATTCAGTCTGGGCGTATGGGTGGAAGTGAATTTGTAGAATTTTCCCAAGCATGAAAAAAACCATAGCCTTGCCGAAAAGACTATGGTTTTTTATCTCGATTGTGTTTAGAAGTTGTAGCTTCCTCCGCCATCCAAGCCCCGGTAAGGGGGAAGGGCAAAGGGAAATTTGAGGCCTTGAATCGGCTCCCAGAATGTAAATGGAGCCTGAAGAGTGCTTTGCCAATATGGTTTCTGTGCTTTGGATGTATATGCCATCACCTCGGCTTGCACGCCTTGCATCAGATCCGGAAAGTTGTGCATATCGCTGGTCATTTTGTTAAACAGAGAATAGCTGAATATACTGTAGCGTTCTCCCTGCGTAGAAAGATTCTCTCCGATATCGGTTGCCATCGCAAAGCCTTGGTTCTTGTTCAGGCGCTGAATAGACTTTAGCCCTTTATCCTTACCGCAAAGCTTCTTGAAAAAGGAACGGGGCAAGGTCCTGTTTTCCAAAAACATGAAAGAATTGGTGGCACGACTCAGAGATTCCAGCACCACATCCACACTGATGAGTTTTTCGCTCTTGCTTACTGTTTTTGCGTTTGGAATCAGATAATTCTTTCCGGCAATCTGTTTTGTAAAACCAGCATAATAAAACACCGCCACATCGCCGGTACGCAAGCCTTCCTTAAAGGTATCCATGGCTTTTAGCATGGCATCATAATCCTGATTCTGCAAATGCGTCACATCATAATTTATAGCCATTAGGGCATCGGCGGCAAGCTGCGCATCGTTGAGGCTGGTGTTGACATGATCCTTGCCATATTGGCTATTCCCAATCACCAGAGCCTTGCGTTGCGCAAAGGCACTAATACTTAAGATCATTAACAAGCTGATCAGTAGATATCTTTTCATTTTTCTTCTCCTATCTGCAATAGCGGGCAAATTCGTGCCCATTCTCTTTCAAGTCAAGTATTTTTTTGGCGGACTTCTGCATTTGGCCTGCAATTCTCCACCTCGATCTTAAACTTTCTCCTTAAAGAGTATCTTCCCAAGCACATGTCAAAAATTACCAAATCTGGAAGATATATCCATAGATTACCGGATTTATTGTTAGGCAACGTTTTATGATCACATCTTCATTTTGTACAAGGGCTTTGATGCAGGTCAGTAACCCTGCGCGCTCCTGATCACTCAGCGCAGCTTAAGCAAGGCTTTAAGCCTGGATGCCCGTATGAGGACAGCAGTATCCGGCGATAAAGGTGTGAAAGAGTCCGGACAAAGCATCAGGAAAGAGACTGCAGACAAAGGGAATTGTGAATGGAACCGGGAAAGTCCTTTTGTGGTGAAGAGATGCCATCCTCCGGGCGCAACTTGCTGGTTTCAAAGCTTTTCATGCAAATTATCCCTTAGCTTAATACATTTTTCTTGACGGAAATAAGAGAGTGGAAAATAGTAGCCCAAGCATAAGATATATACGCATATGTATAGGTAATCGGCATCTCATTTTGCCAATCCACAATAATAATCACAAGCGAGGTTTTACCGTGAAAGACGTATTCCAAATCCTGAACCAGATTGATGGTGGAGTAGTATTGGATGCAGCAACCGGAAGGGGAGAATTCATCAACATCCTGAAACAGTATCTGAAGGGATTTACTCAGATAATTGGAGTGGATTATTCTGAAAAGAGTGTGGCATACGCACAAAAAGTGTTTCCGGAAAATAACGTTGAGATTTACCGCATGAACCTGGAAGAATTGCCTTACGAAGATGCTCATTTTGATACGGTATGCACCTCAAATTCTTTACATCATTTTCGCAATATAGATGCGGTTTTTAAAGAAATGTACCGGGTTCTAAAACCCGGAGGCAATTTCATCCTCACCGAGATGTATGCGGATGGGGCGCAAAGCCCTCCCCAACAGACGCATATCATGATGCACCATTGGATAGCCAAAGTAGATAGTCTGTCCGGAGTGTTTCACGCCAGCACTTTCGCCAGGGATGAGATCCTTAGCCTTATAAAGAAAATGAAGCTAAAGAAAATGCATGTAGTAGATTTTTATCATGAAGTAGATGATCCCAAGGATCACAAGAACTCCCAAGCCCTGATCAAGAACTGCCAGGATACAATAAAAAGGCTGGAAGGATTGGGGACCTACCCGGATTTAATCGCTGAAGGCGAGGCGATCATCAAGCGCATTGGCGAGATTGGATTTGCCGGTGCATCCCGCCTTCTTATTACTGGACTCAAATAAAGGAGAAAAAAAGATGCTTATAGAAGACGATCTTTTCAGTATGACTCAAGCTCAGCTTAGCAAGCTGGCAAAAAAAATGTCAATTCCAAGCTATTCACAATATAAAGGGACAGAACTTATCTTCAAAATGTTTGAGTTCCAGGCTGCGCAGGAAGGTCTGGCTTTTGTAACCGGATGTCTGGAGATAATGGACGATGGTTTTGGCTTCCTGAGATTTCCCAACAACAGCTATCTGCCCGGAAAAGATGACGTTTACGTTTCTCTAACCCAGATCCGCAGATTCAATCTCAAAAACGGTCACATGGTTTCTGGTCCGGTGCGTTCGCCCAAAGAAGGCGAGAAATACTATGCCTTGCTTAGGGTAGAATCTGTAAACTATATGTCTCCGGAAAGCTTGCTGGAAATGCGTAGTTTCGATGAATTGACTCCGTATTATCCCACAGAGAGATTGAATCTGGAGTTTGATGCCGAAAACTATAGCACCCGGATCATCAATCTGTTCACTCCGGTTGGCAAGGGTCAAAGAGGGCTCATCGTTGCAGCACCCAGAACCGGTAAAACCACTCTACTGCAGGATATCGCCAATGCTATCCTGAGTAACCATCCGGAAGTATATCTGATAGTGCTTTTGGTGGATGAACGCCCCGAAGAAGTAACTGAGATGAAAAAAGTTCTAAAACCGGGCAACAGCGAAGTAATCTCCTCCACATTTGATGAATCCCCCAAAAACCATACCAACGTAGCAGAGATCATTTTGGAAAAATCCAAGCGCATGATAGAGTTGGGACAGGATGTGGTAATCGTTTTGGATAGCATCACTCGTCTGGCACGCGCATATAACAACATCACTCCCTCCAGTGGCAAGGTGCTTTCCGGAGGTATCGATGCCAATGGTCTGATAAAGCCGAAGAAATTCTTTGGTTCTGCCCGTAATACCGAAGAAGCCGGCAGCCTCACCATCATTGCCACCGCCTTGATAGATACGGGTTCCAAGATGGATCAGGTGATCTTTGAAGAATTTAAAGGCACCGGCAATATGGAATTGGTGTTGGATAGAAGCATATCCGATATGCGCTTGTATCCAGCGATTGATCTGGTAAAATCTGGAACCAGGCGTGAAGAACTACTGCTTTCCAAAAATGAGATCAACCGCATGTATGTGTTACGCAAATATCTCAAAACCATCAGCCCCATTCAGGGAATTGAGACCCTGCGCAAACAGATGAAAGCATCCCAAAGCAACGATGAGATGCTGAATTCGATGAGCAATTGATGGAACTTACAGCCCCGGGCGGAGATCTTGAAAAAGTAAAGACCGCCATAGATTTTGGCGCAGATGCAGTTTATTGCGGATACAGCCTCTTCGGGCTGCGCGCCACCGCTACAAACCTGAGCAAGCAAGAGCTTCTGGAAGCGATTGCCTATGCCCATGAGCATCATGCGCGCTTGTATCTGACCCTGAATGCATATCTTCCCAATAGTGAATACTCTGGCTTGCGGGACTTTCTCAGCTGGCTAAAAGATAGCTCCATAGATGCAGTGATAGTATCTGATCCCGGTGTATTCTCGCTGGTGAAAAAGCTCACGGAAATCCCCATCCATGTAAGCACTCAAGCCAACGTTTGCTCGGTAGAATCAGCCAGATTCTGGCAGGAGATGGGGGCAAAAAGAATCGTCGCCGCGCGCGAATTGAGCCTGCGGGAATTGCAGGAAATCAAAGCCGCACTGCCGGATTTGGAGATTGAGTGTTTCATCCATGGAGCGATGTGTGTGGCATATTCAGGTCGCTGTCTTTTAAGCGCTTACTTTAATCGCCGCAGTGCCAATACCGGCTCCTGCACCCAGGTATGCCGCTGGAAATGGGCGCTTACTGAAGAGCAACGCCCTGGAGAATATCTGCCCATCGAAGAAGATCAATATGGTAGCTACATTTTGAGCTCCAAAGATCTCTTTCTCTTGAATTACATACCCGAATTGCTCAAAAGCGGGATCAATGCCGGCAAGATCGAAGGGCGCATGAAAAGCCTCTATTACGTGGCTCAGCTATGCCGCATCTACCGTCACGCCATGAACGCTGATCCTGCAGATAGCCGGTTTTGGGAACTCCTGAGAGAAGAAAGCGAAAAAATCTCTCACCGTCCATATTGGGAAGGCTTCTATGATTTTGAGAACCAGGATGCCGGCATAGTAGAACCCGGTTCTTCCAAGGCCTACATCTCAAAAAGTGAGTATTGTGGAAAAGTAATTGCACATGAAGGAGAGTGCATCGCTTTTGATGCACTGAGTAAAGTTTCCGTGGGTGATACAATGGAGATTATTTTCCCAAAATTCAGTGATGATGTCCGAATCAAAGTAGAGAGGATCTATGACGACGAGCAGAGAGAGGTTTCTTGCACGAAACCAAATGCCAGATTCAGGATTCCCGTTTCTCAGGGAAATCTTAGCGGAGGATTGATTCGCAGATGCATAGATTGATCCTGGTCCTGATCCTGCTTGCCTCAATCCTTTATGCGACAGATATCCGTAAGGATTTTTCCGCTGCAGAAGAGATGTATCTGCAGGGTAAACCGGAACAAGCTCTTAAGGCTTTGCAAAAGCTAAAACCAAATAAGGATGAAGAGTATGCTCTGCGTGAATATTACACCGCCCGGCTGCAGAAACATAAGTCCGATACTCTTTCCGGGCTGAACACATGCGCCGAGAAATATCCTAAAACATATTATGGGCAATTGGCAATGCTGGAAGCTGCCAAGATATTCACCCTGGATCGTGAGATGTTGAAAGCTCAAGCCATGCTTCGGCGTATCAGCTCACCGGATATTGTAGAGCGTTTTTACTGGTTTTCGGTAGTCTTCTTCTGGCTGGATGACTATTCATCTGCCATTGCTAATGCGGAAAACTATCTCCGCTTGAGCCCCCAAGGTAAAGATGCAGAATCCGCAGTATATCTGATCGTGGAATCCTATATCAAACAGCGGAAGTATCAAAGTGCTGTATCCAGCCTCGCCAGAATTCGGAAGATTAAGGATTATGACCGACAATACTACTTCTATATGCTGGGCATGGCACAAGAGGCAAACAGCAATTTCAAGGAAGCATTTAAGGCATTTCGAGAAGGATACGAATTGGACAAATATTCTCAGATTGCCTTCCAGATCGAAGAGCGCCTTTTTGCCTTGCGCAGCCAGGCTCCTGCTTTGGATTTGAGCTTTTTGTATCCTTATGCTCCGCTGGAACTCGCAGAAACTGCTCCTGCAGACAGCCTCCAGTCAACTACCCTGGAAGAGATTGAAATTCCTTCTGCTCCCATCCAAATCAGCAGCGATTATCTTTTGGAACCAATCAAGCTTTCAGAAAAACCCATGAATGGTTTTTACCTGCAAGCAGGCAGGTTTTCGGTAGAAGGAAACGCTGAGCGCCTCAGCCGAAACATCCGGGAAATGAAACTCCCCGCCTCCTATTATGAGGATAGCAGCAAAAAGCCCATCACTTGGGTAGTGCTTGCCGGACCCTTTGAATCCAAAACAGATACGGATCAAGCCCGAGAGCAGCTAAATCTCAGCCAGATAAACAGCTTTATCGTTCAGTATTAAATGGACAAATCAAAGTTAACCCCAATGTTGCGTCAGTTCTTTGACGTAAAAGAAGCTCATCCAGATAAGCTGATCCTGTTTCGGATGGGAGATTTTTACGAGACATTTTTTGAAGACGCCATTACTGCTGCCAAAATATTGAATATCACTCTTACTACCAGAAACAAGCACGACGATGATCCAGTTCCTCTGGCAGGATTTCCCTATCATGCGCTGGATAACTATCTGGATAAACTGATTAAAAGCGGGTTGAAAGTAGCCATCTGTGAACAAACCGAGGATCCCAAGAAAGCTGTAGGTCTGGTAAAGCGCGAAGTAACAGAGATAATCACCCCCGGAGCGGTACTGGATCAAAACCTTTTGGAAGGCAACGCTAATGTGTTTCTTAGCACAATCTACCGCACAAAGAGATTGAAGAATTGTGGCCTGGCTCATTTGGATCTTTCCACCGGTGAATTCTTTTTTACGGAGATTCACGAAACGGATCTGCCTAATGAATTGCATCGCTTAAGACCAGCTGAAATCCTTGTGGATAGTTCAGTTAATGAAGCATTTATCAAGCAAATCCGGCTGGAGTACGAACCTACCATCAGTATCTTTGATAGCTGGCAGTTTCAACCCGCA